>CAJBRY010000379.1 GCA_903958085.1 uncultured Geobacteraceae bacterium | reverse complement strand
TTAAGTAAATGGTGCACTGAAAATAGAAAGCTCTTACGGATTTGTGGTCGTGGGATTGATGAACAGGGCCTTGAACAAAGGTTTTATGCTGACATTCTGAAGGATTGTACGTGGGAGTATATCCCAAGACCGGATAAATTTGGTTCATACAAATTAGTTGATAATGCTGAAATTGTTGTCTTTATCGATTCTACACTAGGCTATGAATCACTAGGCCGCGGCAATAAAACAGCAAGTTTTTCTTGTCGAGGAGTTAGCTTGAACAACGATGCGACCAAGTTCGGTTGGCCTGCCGACTTACCCGACAATGGTCCCTTCTGGACGAATGAAGCAAACGAAATTGAGTTTCATCGGGTAATGGACTATCTTTCAAAAGTTAGTGACAAGGATTGGGGACAAACCCTTCAGTCATATCTTCCCGAATTAATGACATACGATCCAGGCAATTCGCAATTTATCAACTTGATGCATGAACTAGTGTCTTGACAAATTAATATTTTAACATTATCTTTATGGGATAAAAACCACAGAGCCATGACAAAGGTAGCATTAAAATCAAAAGAGCGAGAGTTTCTTAATAACTTGACAAAGACAGGCAACCGTAATTCCCGAGAATTTGAAAGAGCTTATGTGCTGCTTGCCCTGGACAAAGGTAAGAAACATGAGGAGATATCAGAATTCTATAACGTTAGCAGAATTACAATATGGAGAGTGAAAAACAAGTATTTTGAGTATGGGGTTGAAGAAGCCATTAAAGATGAACCACGACCTGGGCAACCAATTAAGTACAGCGAAACTGACAACGCCGAAATCATTGCAATGCTTGTTCAAAAGCGCCAGATGGAAGATCCCGATGGACGATACGGCTTCTTGAAAAGACCTTGAAAGAGCAGAAAGGGATGGCGTCAATCAATCGTGAAACAATCCGGTTGCTACTAAAAAAAACGAATGTAAGCCTTGGTTAAAAAAAATGTGGTGCATAACGGAAATCACAAAGGAATACAGAAAGCGTATGTACCGATTGCTTAACTTGTATAATAAACCATATAATCCTGCAATACCGGTGGTGTGTTTTGACGAAAAAAGTAAACAGTTATTGGAAGATTCCCGAACCCCTATCCCTATGAAACCCGGTCAAGCTAAGAAATACGACTATGAATACTGGCGAAAGGGAATATGCAACATATTTGTCGCAGTTGAACCAAAGGCAGAAAAGCATTTTATCAAAGTCACCAACCAGCGCACCCGTAAAGACTTTGCCGTATTCATGAAATGGTTGATTGACAAGAAATATAGGCAGGCAAAGAAAGTCATGATAGTTTTAGACAACTTAAACACCCACTTTCAAAAATCTTTTTATGAAACCTTTTCCCGTCAGGAATGTGGTCGGTTACTGAAAAAAATCAAATTTGTTTACACTCCCAAACACGCGAGTTGGCTAAACATGGCGGAGATTGAAATAAATTTACTGGACCACGAATGTCTTGATAGAAATATCGGAAATCGAAATGAACTTGAAAGACAGACTCTTGTTTGGTGTAATGCGAACAATACCGATAAAAGAAAAATCAATTGGAGTTTTACACGATATAAAGCAGATAAAAAACTATCAAATTATTACGTTTCATAATTAAC
>CAJBRY010000378.1 GCA_903958085.1 uncultured Geobacteraceae bacterium | reverse complement strand
TGTGCTGATAAAGGTATGAAAAGAAAGGGGAATGAAAATAATAGATTTTAACTCAGCGTCGTTTTCTTTCTGATCACATCCAGATCATTTTGAAACTTATCGAATTTACTTGCAACCATGAAGGCTTCAATTCCCTGGGCCAGCTGGTATCGCAGGGCGCCTATGGCTCTGGCATTCTCGGCTATAATCGCCTTCAGCTCCGGGTCACTACCAAAAACCGTTGGTCCGGATGACGGTTGAGCCACCGGGGTATATCCGCCCCCCGCATATCCGCCACGATTAGCCTCTACCGCCGCCAGGATAGCCCGTGTATTCAGACTCCGGATCTGGCCGGTCCGCTGGGCCCTGTCAAACACATCGAGGAACTGCCTGACATTGGGATTCGTTACCGCAAACCGGTTTCCCACCCATTCATTGGAGTGAACTGTGCCCTTGGGCTCGTCCCAGGCTCCGGCTGGGGTGTAACCGCCTTTGTCAAATTTCTGTGATGAAATCAGTGCTACGGATGCAACCGTCCGGGCTGCAGCGATGCCGGTCAATACAACTCCAAGTGGTATGTTTACGTTAGCTGCCGTCCAGATTTTTGCAACCTCCAAAACACCTTGAATAATAGCCTGAGCGATCGCTATTTGTTTTTGTTTTTCAGCGTATTGCTTTTCGATTTCCTCCTTTTTCTTTGCATCATCACCAGCCGCTTTAAGCTCCCTGTTTTTAGCCGCTTCCTGGAATTGCAAAACCACGTTGGCTAAATCCATGGAAGCATTAAGATACCCCTCAAAAGTGGCGAGCTTTTCCGAGTTCGCTTGCGCGGTAATCTTTGTTGATTTGTCGGCGTATTCCTTATCGCCAATCAAGCCTTTCTCGTGCATGTCGCGCAACATTTCCAGCTGTCCGTCATAAGCGTTTTGTAGCCAATAGTTATAATCAGTCAACCCTTGTTTATCGGCTACGCTAATGTCAAATGGTTTGGTCAGTGATGCCATGACTTCATCATTCAGCCTTTCTTCCAGCCACTTGTTAAATTCGTCGTCAGCTTCGGCAATGTTCTTCTCCGTATCTGACACCATATCGGTTGTCATCTTTCGAAGATCGCGGATATGATCCTCAGCCGCGCTCCTGGTCTTATCCGCTTTTTTGGACGAAACTGTGCCACTACTGCCTTTTGCAACCTTTTCGCCACTATCTCCTGTATCCAATGAGGAATACAGTTTCTGGCGTTCAGACATTATATTATTCAGCTCTTCATTTGCTTTCCGCTCTTGATTGATCCAATTCAGCAACCTACCTACCTTGTCGCTTTGAAAATCTGTCACACTGCCAGCTCCGTAAGAGTTGAATCCGGAAGTGCTTTCAGTGTCCAAATCTAACCCGGCTTCACGTAATTGGGTTATTTTTTGAAGCAGCGTCAGTTGGTCATTAAGAACAATGGTATTATATTCAGCTACCTTATTTTCATCTTTTGTAGCATTTATGCGTTGGTTGATGAGTTTGGAAACTTCTGTTTCAGCTTCCAGTCTGCCGGATATTGCTGTTGCGAGTCGCTCCTGCTGTCTTTGCATTTCTGCGTCTTTACGTGCGAGGATAATTTTATTTATCATCTGCTTATTGTACTCGCGTAAAGCAC
>CAJBRY010000377.1 GCA_903958085.1 uncultured Geobacteraceae bacterium | reverse complement strand
GTTTATTGAAATTTTTCTTCCTGCGAGAGGAGAATCGGCTCCGGTTATGTCAATTGCTATGCGTTCCGGCTTGTCCAGTCGGATGGTTCTGAATTTGGGAATAGACCCGTTAGCCTTGATTTCTATTCCAGTTTCAACAGCTACAACTTCTGATATGTCAAGACCGGCAGGAAGCCTAAGCGGAGCATTATTAACTCTAGCCTCCTCACGATAAGGTTGAATTGAGGGCTTTAGCGTAGAATTGTCGGAAATAGTATCAACTCTTTCAGACTGGATATAGAGAGTAAAGGTGCCATCCTTGAATTTATACTTCAACAAGCGAGTCCCGCCAGAAGGCCTGTCGGGAGGGTCGTTGTCAAGATAAACCGGAAAGGAGCGTACAACCAGATGCTCTTCAACATGGAAACGATCCCCACCTCTGTAACCGGTTTTTTCCTCAGGTTCCTGCATTGTTGTGCGGTGAAGAAAATTTGTCCCGTCCAGCCAGCAGACTTCAAGGACTTCGGAAGCGACTCCCTCTTTTGCACGACTTATCAAAACAAGTTCGGTAGTTCCATCCTCTGCCAAATCCACAGCTTCGGCATAATATGGAAGTTGATCAACATCGGCTTTAAGTGTTGCTACCTTCTTGCCACCGCGCTTTAAACTGACTGTTACAATATGCACGGAGGAATCTGCAACCGGTCTGCTGTTGATGTCAAAAACAGCATCACCGTTTTTAACGTTTTTAGAAAACGTATTATTCCCAAAGGCCGCATTAACCGGCGTATTCACGGCAATAAGCACAATGAACGTGCATAAATATGAATTTAGAAATTGCATCCATGCCCCCATTCAAATTTTTGTATGTATATATCAGAATCAAGCAGAATGGTGAAGTCTGATTATCATTGGATTTTCATCAAGACGCCTGCTATAATCAAGAAAGATAAACCTACTGTGAGCACGCCACTAAGGATGAAAGTACATACATGACATTTACTGCCTCTTTTCCACCATCCATAAAACAAATTCCCGGGTACATATTAAAGTCGTCGTTGGTGAAAGCATGAAGCGACCTGATCAATCGCTTTCAATACTTTTTTCTGCTTCAGAAGCAGCTCCATTTGCCAAGGAAGGTGGACTTGGTGATGTTGTAGGTGCTCTCCCCAAATATCTTGCCCGTATTGGGCATGATGTCCGGGTCGTGTTGCCGCGCTACTACAGCGTCAACATTGAAAAGTATGGGCTAAGACTTCTGCCAGGCACGCTAGTCGTGCCGATGGGCATCATTGGTTACCAGTATTGTGGCGTATGGGAAGGGCACTTGCCTGGAAGTGATGTTCCCGTCTACTTTCTGGAACATGAGGCTTATTATGGCAGAGCAGGATTGTATCAGCAAGGAGGAGAGGGGTATCTTGACAACGATAATCGTTTTGTATTTCTTTCCAAAGCATCTCTTGAACTATGCAAGATGCTCGATTGGTCGCCGGACATTATCCATGCACATGATTGGCATACAGGAGTAATCCCTGTCTTGTTGAACAGTTCATATCATCACGACCGTTATGTCGGCAACTCCGCATCTTTATTGACTCTCCACAATATGCAGCATCAAGGAAATTTCTACCCGGGTCTTATGGAAGTGCTCGGGATCGGCTGGAAGTATTTTAATTATCTCGAACTCGAAAAAGACGACCAGGTAAATCTGCTTAAGGGTGGCATTTATAATGCTACACTTCTCAACACTGTCAGCGAGGAATATTCGCGCGAAATTCAGAGTGCAGCGTTTGGATGGGGACTGGAGGGTGTTGTCCGTGACAGGGCTGCAGATTTGAGCGGAATTCTCAACGGTGTTGACTATGAAGAGTGGAATCCGGCTACGGATCCATTTATTGCTGCCAATTATACGGCACGTACCGTAAAAAAAGGCAAAATAGCCTGTAAGCGAGATCTACAAGCATCAATGGGGCTTCCGGTGCGCGATGATGTGCCGCTGTTCGGGATTGTTTCTCGCATGGTAAAACAGAAGGGAACCGATATTCTGGCGGAAGCGATTCATCGGATAATGGAAATTGATTGCCAGTTTGTGGTTGTTGGAAACGGTGAGCCGTGGGCACATTTTTATTTCGGTGACATTGCTGCCATGTATCCGGAAAAATTCGCCTGCTATATAGGTTACAATGAGGCTTTAGCGCATAAGGTTGAAGCGGGTGCTGACTTTTTTGTAATGCCGTCATCCTTTGAACCTTGTGGCCTTAATCAGATGTATTCTCTGGCATATGGCACGCCTCCGATAGTTCGCGCTACCGGTGGACTTGACGATAGTGTTGAAAACTTCAACGAAGCGGTCATGACCGGGGACGGTTTCAAATTCTGGAATCACAGCGCAACTGCACTTTTTGATACGATAGGCTGGGCGGCGTGGACATTCTTCAATAACCCTAAAGGACTTGCGGCTTTGCGGAAAAACGGGATGAAGAAGCGATTCACCTGGGAAGCAGCGGCACTGAAATACGATGAACTCTATCACCTTGCTATATTGCGTAGAAGGGGCGGGGAATATTATCGTAACCGTTTCGGATGATTCATGGCTGTTTCACCGCTGCGAAAATTTATTGAACAAATTGAAACGAATGGGGCGCTATACCGTATTTCAGCCCCAGTAAACCCTGTTCTTGAAATTGCGACTATTACCGATCGCATATCCAAAAAACTGCATGGCGGAAAGGCCCTTCTTTTTGAACATCCGATGGGGAGTCATATACAGATAGCTACCAACCTGTTTGGATCGGCGGATCGGGTTTGTCAGGCATTAGGGATCACGAGTCTGAACGAATTAACTATCCGCTTAAGTTCTCTGCTAAGTCTGATACCAAAGTTGGATTTCAACTCTCTTGATCGTCAGATTTCAGTTTTGCCGGAATTCAGCGGCTTTACTCCAAGCACCAGCGGAGAATCTGACCCGGCGCTCACGCAGATGCATTCTCCTAATATCCATGACTTCCCCTTTCTACAATGTTGGCCTGGTGACGGTGCTGCTGAGGGTTTTCCGCGCTACATAACCCTACCGCAGGTTATTACTGTCGATCCGAACAGCGGGATGCAGAATTGCGGAATATATAGGGTTCAGATACGCGGTGAGCGAGAAGTTGCAATCCAGTGGAAAGCGGGGAGCGGTGCCGCTAGGCACGCAGACTTATTTCGACGGGCCAAAGAGAAAATGCCGGTGGCTATTGTCCTTGGTGGCGATCCTGCAGTACTTTTCAGCGCTATGTTTCCGCTCCCAGGCGATGTAGACGAAATCATTTTCGCAGGCTTCTTGCGTGGCACTCCGTTAGATACTGCCCTGTGCAGGAGTATTCCAATACGAATTCCGACGGGAGCAGAGTTGGTAATTGAGGGGTATGTTGAGCCGGATGAGACCGTTACTGAAGGACCATTTGGCAATCACACCGGATTCTATACGCCAGCCGCTCCCGCATCATTAATGCGGGTCTCGGCAATCAGTTGCCGTCATGATGCCATTATTCCGGCAACAGTGGTTGGACCACCACCAATGGAAGATTGCTGGATGGCTCAGGCCTGGGAACGATTGCTGTTGGCGTTTTTACAGAAACTGGTGCCGTCAATAAAAGATATCCATTTCCCAATGGAGTGGGTTTTTCATCAAAGCGCAATCATTACCCTTGAAATCAGACAACCCGGCATGGTACGAAGCATTTCTTCCCAATTATGGGCGCTGCCATGGTTCAAGTCGGCAAAAATTTTGTTGTTTGTGACAGTAGAATCAGGGGTAAAAGAGCTTCCAATGGCGGCTTGGAGATTTATCAACGTGACGGATTTTTCTAATGATATTTATTATGACAAAGCCACAGGCAGAGTTGCAATTGATGCCACCGGCAATCTAAATATTGGTACTGAACTGAAAACTTCTGCATTATCTGCCGAAATTGTCGCGTCAAGATGGAAGGAGTACGGGCTTGCCTAGATGTTTTTGGCTAATATTCTCTTTCACGTTGCTGCTGCCAGGCTGTTATCATATGCGTGTAGAAGTTGAAAGTATTCCCAAAAGAGTTATAGCAATAAAAGCTCAACCCCATGAAGCTGTGAGAAAAATACGTTCGCATATTGAAGATGATTGGAAATGTAGAATTCTTGAGGCTGACAGTGCAGGAACTGTTCTTATAACCGCCCCATATCATTTCAATACCGAAACCGGATTCGGACAGCCGGCCGGTGGCCGAAAATACTACACTCAGCTACGAATAGAAGTAATTGAACATAACGGGACATCAACTGTGAACCTTTCCCACTACAATTTTGAAATTCGTACATCATACGCTTTCAATCAGGAAGGTCAGTTGGGCACACTTTACAAACGGTATCCATACGAGCAATATCCTGGTATGTTTGAACTTGCTCTGATCAACAGTGAGATGGATCGGGTTTCAGGCGATATTCAGCGATTATTTATGGAGTACAAGTAGCAGTGACCGGCGTTATCAACAAAATAAGCCTGTTTTTGGAAATGATAAAGTTTTCCCACACAATATTTGCTCTCCCTTTTGCTTTTACGGGCGCCTTGCTGGCAGCAGACGGATTTCCAAGCGTTCGGCAAGCTATCTGGATTGTTCTGGCAATGGTTGGCGCCAGGACAGCAGCAATGGCTATGAACCGACTGATAGATGCCGATATTGATGCTCGTAACCCGCGTACAGCTGTCAGGGCAATCCCGGCAGGTTTGATTAGCAAAGGGTTCACTCTGCTTTTTATTGCCATGGCAACAGTTCTCATGCTGTTCGCAGCACAGAAGCTTAACCCGCTATGTCTCAAGCTTTCGCCTATTGCTCTGTTTTTTCTGCTTATTTACTCTTACTGTAAGCGCTTTACATCTCTGGCACACGTTGTACTAGGTATCTGTCTGGCTGCGGCACCAATTGGTGCTTGGATTGCAATCCGCGGCATTGTCGAACTGCCCGCTATTATTTTGGGGGGCATCGTATTGTTCTGGGTCGCTGGTTTCGACATACTTTATGCTCTCCAGGATCTTGAGTTTGACAGAACCGCTGGTTTGCACTCGATTCCTGTTCTTTTGGGTGTCACAGGGGCGCTCTGGACGGCCAGGATTTTTCATCTCATTATGATAGTTCTGCTTTTTACGCTGTTTGCCTTAATGCATCTTGGGGCACTCTTTTTGATCGGAATCATGGCAGCAGTTGCTATGCTGCTATACGAACACTGGCTGCTTAAAGATGGAAATCTTGATAAGCTGGATGCAGCATTTTTCAACATGAATGGGTACATCAGTGTTGCCATTGTCATATTCACGGCAGCGGATGTTTTGATGAGGTAAAACTATGATTGGTAAACACATTTTTGTCGCACTGACCGGTGCCTCCGGTTCGATGTATGGTCTTCGGCTGGCAGAACAGCTCTGCTTAAACGGATTTCAGGTTACATTCAGTGCCAGCTGCAGCGGCACTGCGGTCTGTCTGGAAGAGACCGGTCTTGATTTGTCTGGCGATCTGGATAAAGCGCTGGAACGCCTGTACGATCATCTCGAAATAAATACAGGCATAAAACTGGTGCACCCGGATGATCTATTCTGCGGTACTGCCAGCGGATCTTCCGCTCCGGATGCAATGATAATCTGTCCTTGCAGTATGGGGACACTGGCGCGTATCGCAGCTGGAACTTCGGCAAATCTTATTGAGAGGAGTGCGGATGTAATGCTAAAGGAACGCCTTCCACTGCTGCTGGTTCCACGCGAAACACCACTTTCAGATATTCACCTTGAAAATATGCTGCGACTTTCCAGGGCCGGTGCGCGGATTATTCCTGCAATGCCTGCTTTCTATGCCAGGCCGGAATCGATACTGGATCTTGTTGACTTTGTTGTTGGTAAAATTTTGGATCAACTGGGCGTTAATAATGATCTCTATAAACGTTGGGGATCAGAATAATCAGTGTTCATCAGATTCTTGTGCTAGATAGTTGCCCCCGGGTCATTTTTTAGTCACGCCTATAATCCTGCCAAGTGTTAGCCCAAGAAACGCAGCCACCAGGCTGAGCATGGCTCCCATTTTTGCCGCACTTCGGATTGCCGGATCGGTGAATGCTTCTCCGGCAACAAAAAGTGCTACGGTGAAGCCAGTGCCGGCAATTACGCCCACTACCAACAGATCACGATACTTCATGCCGTGTGGCAGGGCAGACCCGCATTTTTCAGCCAACCAGCCAAATCCAAAAATGCCGCACGTTTTACCAATCAAAAGAGAAGCAAGCACCAGCATGGAAACGGTACTCATACTGGAAAACTGCACGCCAGCGTTGGACAGACCAAACATGAACAAACCAAAATCAACAATAACTTTCCATTCATGCTCGAATCTAGAAAGTGTGGTCTGATCGTGTATGTCTTCTTCAAACATGTGTTTATGCTCTTTTTTGGCGTGAGGGAAAAACGGTACTATAAAGACCAATGCCAGGGCAGGATGTAAATTGGCAGAGTGCAGTCCGGCCCAACTCAGGGTTCCGCCAATCAAGAGGTATGGCCAGTAGCTTTGCAGCTTGAAACGGCGCATCAAGTAGGCAATTGCCATGCCACATGCGGATAGCAGCAGCCATGCCGGTTCGGTCGGCTGAGTTGGATCAGGGTAGAAGATAGCGATAATTGCCAATCCGATGGCATCATCGGCCACAGCAAGCAACAGCAGGTAAGAAACAGCAGGATGGGTGCTGCCGAAGACCATTCGTGCGGTCAGCCAGGCCAGCGCAATGTCGGTTGCAGTAGGGATCCCCCAGCCGTTATGCAGTGCAGTGCTGCCAAACATGGAGTTTAAAAGGAGGTATGCGAAAATAGGGCCAAGGACGCCACCCAATGTTCCCAATAACGGATTAACGGCTTTGTAAATGGGGTTTAGATCACCACCTGGCAAACAGCTTTGGGTAATTTCTACGGCTGCAATACCGAAAAAAAACACCATAAATAGTTCGTTGGAAATAAAGTGAAAAGAAAAACCGCCAAAGAGAGGAGCATTGTTGAAGCTGTTATAACTTGTCGGGGCCAGATTTGCCCAGATGACAGCAACCACAACGCCTGTCAGAAGAGGTATGGAAAATTCGCGAAGTAGGTTAAAATTCTTCTTCATTGTTTTATTTCAGCGGGACTAAAAGCCCCCGCAGCACCCCCAGATTTACCGCATCCATATCATCATTATCCCCTTTTGGAGTCTCCAGAATTTTAGGTATCGTGGCAAAACGAGGATCATTGAGGATGAAGCGGAACGGATTTAGCCCCAGCGCCCCCTGTCCGATATGCTCGTGCCGGTCGACACGTGAACCAAGTCCCTTTTTGGAGTCGTTGAGATGGAAGCATTGCAGACGATCAAGGCCAATCAGGCGGTCGAATTGCATCATAGTGTCACGGTAACCTTCTTCCGTCGCAGTATCGTAACCTGCGGCAAAAGTATGGCAGGTGTCGAAGCAGACCCCGAATTTTTCAGGGAAACGAGAATTGTTGATAATCGCTCCAAGTTCTTCAAATGTTCTGCCAAGATTACTTCCCTGCCCGGCGGTTGTTTCAATCAAAACCCTTCCCTCAAACTGCGGTACCTCATCAAAAAGCTGATCGAAGGCCTCAATGACGCGCTGTAAACCAACCTGCGGAGGATCAGCAAGGTGTGATCCGGGGTGCATTACTACCTTTTTTATACTGAGACGCGCGCAGGTCTCAAGTTCATCGCGAAAGGCCGCCAGGCTTTTGTCTCGCGTTTCACCTTCCGGTGCAGCAAGATTGATCAGATAAATATCGTGAGAAATAACCTCATGCAGGCCGGATGCAGCAAACTTGTCTCTAAAAAGGGCTGTATCGGTGTTGCTTACAGGTTTTCCTTTCCACTGGTTAGAGTTCCGTGTAAAAATCTGCATGACATTACATCCGGACGCTACAGCCCGGTCAATTGCCAGGTGCAGGCCGCCGGAAACAGAAATATGGGCACCAAGATAATCTTTCATGCAAGCCTCGCTGATAGTCCTCAAATCAAATCTATATAACTGCCAAAGAAGTGCACATCGACTTCTTCGCCTGCTGCCAGGTAGCCTCGTCCAGGTGGAATAACTGCTATTGCCGCTGAATTGACCATGGTTTTTAATAATCCGGTCTGCTGTTTGCCTGAAGAGGAAGCGTAATAAAATTCCCCTTCACGCTCCAAGCGGATTCGTAATAAGGACGTACGATCGCTTTCCCTGTTTTTAATGTTATCCCGCAAAATGGCGCTGAAAGTAGGTCTGAACACATGCTGATGCCCCATCATGCGCAGTAGTGCGGGACGGACAAATTCCTCGAATGTAATCAGACTTGATACAGGATTGCCCGGGAGTGAGAATACCGGTTTGCCATCTTTGACGCCAAAGGCTGTCGGCTTGCCCGGTTTGATGCCTACTTTCCAGAAAATTTGTTTGACTCCCAGCTCTTCGAGCACTACCCGAACAAGATCTCTGTCGCCAGCTGAAACACCTGCTGATGTTATAAGCATATCAGCTTTAAGCCCTTCCAGCAGTTTTTCGCGGTGACTTTCCAGATTGTCTCTCGCGATACCTATAATGCGTGGAATAGCGCCCGCTTCTCGGACTGCTGCCGCCAACGCCAATGTGTTGCTGTTTATTATCTCTCCGGCTCCCGGTGTACGACCAACTTCAATTAACTCATCTCCCGTTGAGAGCACTGCTACAACTGGGCGTACAAAAACCGGTACTGTGGATCGTCCCAGTGAAGCCAGCATGCTTACCTCTGGGGGACGGATAATCGTTCCTGCATGAATTACTGTCTGGCCGGCGCGCACATCTTCAGCTTTGAAGCGGATATGCTGCCTTTCAACGACTCTAGCCTGAATTGAAACCTGCTCACCAGAGGTTTCATCTGTTTCCTCTACCGGTACAACTGCATCAGCACCGGCAGGGATCGGTGCACCGGTCATGATCTTGACAGCGCATCCTGCCTTTACTTCAATGTCGTCAGCTTTTCCGCCGGCAGGGATATATCCTGTTACATTCAGATTGCGTGGAATTTTGCTGCAATCAACCGCACGAACAGCATAGCCGTCCATGGCTGAATTATCCCATAAAGGCATATCCCAGGAAGCAACCACGTCTTCAACCAGAAGGCGTCCAACAGAATCAACCAGATCAGTCTGCTCAATTCCGGTTGTAGTAATGTTTTCGAGGATAATTTTTCTGGCTTGATCATACGAAAGCATAAAGCAGCTCCCTTCATGTAATGAGTAAACTACACAATAGCGGGAAGTGTCGAATAACACAATACCGATTGCCAATAACAGTGCAATAGGTATAATGCAGTTCGCAGAATAACAGAATGCTGCGTATGACAGGAATCTTACCGGAGTTCCCGGATGTCTGATGCCATATTTCTTAAGAAGTTCCCGCTATTTGATAGCCATTTTCACATTATAGACAGACGTTTTCCGACTTGCTTTTTGATACTCTGGTGGCGCTCCCAGCGGTCAGTATTGGCCATCTTGGACTGGAAAAG
Organism: uncultured Geobacteraceae bacterium; assembly: GCA_903958085.1. Classification (GTDB taxonomy): domain Bacteria; phylum Desulfobacterota; class Desulfuromonadia; order Geobacterales; family Pseudopelobacteraceae; genus JACRCG01. The sequence continues at coordinate 142 of CAJBRY010000377.1, read as the reverse complement.
GAAGGATTCAAGACTCTGTGTAAACTTGCGGGGCGAGGGGTGCGGATAAAAGCAACCGGTTTTGGTCGTGTGGATTTTGACGTACCATCTGCTCTGCGAGAGCTATACGCAGCAAATCCTCAAGCCCTGATGTTCGGTACCG
>CAJBRY010000376.1 GCA_903958085.1 uncultured Geobacteraceae bacterium | reverse complement strand
CATATTGAATCTTTGCTTTAACTTCTTTATTCTCCTTTCTTAGTTATTCCATCTGAGAAAGGAGATTTTATTTATGGGAATGTTAGTAGATAAAGCAAAACTCGTTGGCCTTTTTGGAGGCTACACAACTTCAAAAACTGGCCGTCACTTTCTGGCGATTCTTTCCCCGGGGCCAAAAGTTAACAAAGTTGAAATTCCATCTGCACTAGCTCTTCCTCCTGGTATCGAATTTGGTACCAAGATCGAAGTATCATTAACTCAGGCAGAACAAAAATTTTCTGATTTCAGTAATACTTTTGCAACTGCTCAATCTGCACAAATAACTGTTGTCAAATGAGTTTCGATCCGATCCCAATAACGGGTAACATTGTTTTTGATTATATGTTCTCGTTGGTTTTCGTATCTGGTCTTATCGGTATAGCTCCGATGATGCTTTATAAGCTATTACGACCATGAAATTATTCTTGCTCGTAATAGCTTTGTTAGTTTCTAACACTGCATTTGCTGAACCTGTTGTAGTTTCTCGTTATCCTCAATTAAATTCTTCTTTAATGGGTACTCCTGTCGTCATTGGTGTAAACCTTGCTAATTCAAACTACTCTTATAATTTACTGGTAAAGACTTATTATGCAGATTGGCAAATCAATCAAGTTGCTGTCTCTTCGCCTTTCGATTTTTTAAATGGTTATTATCTCTCTGGCGTTGCTGTTTATGATGAGGGTTCTAATATCGGCTCTCCTATTATATATTTTCCTAAAGGTGTTTTCGTTTCTTACGATGTAACAACCCAGCAAAGCACTTGGAATGTTTCTTACTCTGTTTTCAATGTCGAATTAACTTCGCTGCCGCCAACAATTCTCCCCCTGTCTGATTCTCAAGTAACTGAATTATTCAATTCTGCACTTCCGAATACTTCATCAAATACCGAACAACTTGAGAAAATAATTACCAGACTCGACAAAATTGTTGGGGATCCTTCCAATGATGTTTATGTTCCAGAAGCTTTAAAAGGCAAAATTACATCAACACAATATTTTGCACTTATGGGTGCAACTGGTTTGTTTGCTGGTTTCATAGTAATGCAAATATGGGCTAGGGCTTTTTAATGATTACTCTCGATTTAGACTTTTACTGGATTGTTGTCGGATCAGTTGCAACTGTTCTTGCTTCTGCATGGGCTTATAGGCGTATCCGGTCATTGCTTGGTGGCCGTTAACATATGTAATGTGATGTAGTACTGGCTTCGGCCAGAATTTTGGGGAATTGCCCCACTTTTGGAGGTTTCACAATGTTGAACAAAATTCGTAATGCCGCACTCACCGTAGCTGCTCTGGCTACAACTGCTGTCCCTTCGTTTGCTGCCCTGTCAGGTTCTGACCAAACTGCAATTTTGGCTGGTATCTCTGACTCTGACACCGTTTTCTTTGCTCTCGGTGGTGGTATTCTGGTCGTTATGGCTGGAATTTGGGGTTTCAAACGCGTTAAATCTCTCATGGGGAGCTAACAAAACTGGGGAGGGTTCGCGCCCTCCCCTTTTTTATTTGACTATTATGCGAAAACTCAAAAAAACTCTAATAGCCATGTTGATTATTTGCTTTTTTTCTTCAACATCATTTGCTTTTTTACCTGTTGTTCTTGCTGGTATAACATTGGCTGATGCTTTAATAGGTTCTACTCTTTTAGCAGTAATCGCTTCTAATTCTGTTTATTATGTTGCTCGTTCTGGAATTACAATTGGTGACATCTCTCCTACTTATGGTTTCGTAAGAAGATATGCTTCTGTTTTATGGTCTGATAAAACTGAGCCTTTAGCTCCTGTTACAAAATCTGCTCCAATTACTGTTGAAATTCCAATTACTGTTGTTAAGTCAGTAGTCGTCGCAAATAAAACCGCTTTCCCTGTTTTATATAATGATTTCTATTCTGATCCACCACCACAATTACCATATACTCAATCAACTCCTGAACGTATATATATGCACGATCAATCTCTTGATTATACTGGTTCTGAATTTTCTGTCTATTTGACTTACTCAGAGAAAGCATACACAGATTACTGGGTAACTAATTATAATAAAGGTGGTGGCTTATGTGATATTTATAATACTTCAGGGGGTTGGCCTGCTGCTCTATCAACCGATCCAGTAAATCCCACTGTTGTTGATCGCTGTATATCTTGCGTTAAAGTTAATGATTTAACTCTAAAGCAAACTATTAGGAAATATAAAGTCAATGTTCCTGTTGAACGTTCAGTCCCTTTATCTACTTCAATTCCTTCTTCTGCATCTGCTGAAATCGATAATATAATTGCGGCAAATCCTGATAAAATAGTTGCTATGGATTCCGCTAATGATGCTCTTAATTCATCTGATTTAGTTGGCTCTGGTGTTGAATCTTTACCAACTGTAACATCAACTTCAATTACTTCTACTGATATAACTAAAGCAATTACTG
>CAJBRY010000375.1 GCA_903958085.1 uncultured Geobacteraceae bacterium | reverse complement strand
TTCATGGCTTTCGATAAACCTTGCTGGCAGTTCCCAACGATTTTCATGAATCCAAAACCTGTAACGTCATTCACCGGTGATGAACCCATCTGGCATGACTCAGAAAAGCAGTTCACCGCAGTTTCATACGGATTTCTGCAACTGGTAACCCTTTCGGCCACTAACCATAGAGTTGACATGCAGTCCAGCTCCACGCTTCCAGTAAACTTCTGGATGGCATTCAGACTTATCATGGTCCCTCTCATATGTCTTCCTGATCGATTCATTTAAAAAAGGTCACTGCTCATGCAGTCGGGCAAATTCGTGTGAAAGATTCTTGCTATTTAACTAATCACTTGTATTTCTTTGCCTTGGCTATTTTGCAGGGCAATTCGCTCCAATAAGAGGGTATGCTTTTCAAGTAGCTGAGTGTACTTGTCCTTGATTTCCTGTAGTTTAAGCTGCAATTCCTCGTTATCAACCTGTTTCCCAAAGGAGTGCCCACGGTAGTAAGCGAAAAGGTCAAAATCCAGTATCTCACACAACCGTTCGGCCAGTTCAAAGTCAACACTTTTTCTGTTTTCAAGCGACTCAATATTCTGAGGACTGCAACCAAGCGCTCTGGACAAAGCCGACTTTGTCATGTGGATTTGCTCCCTGCGCTCCTTAATGATAAGGCCTACCATCTTTGACATAATATATTGATTATAAGTGCTTTTTGTTAACTGGAATATTAATAGTTTTTCGATGTTTATATCTTTTACCCTACCCGGCAACAACTTTTACTCCTCATATTCAAGGGCTCCCAAACAATATTCAATCGTAACTGCCACTGGCAACTTTTGCCAGATAAAGAATCAATTTCCGTGGCTAAACTTGTCATGGATCGTTTATCAAGTTATCACCATCTTATTTTCAAGACAATGTTACACATATTACTACACAAATACTACACAATTACTACACAAATTTAAATTATTTATGAATCCGGAAATTCTTTCTCAGTTAAGAAGCATGCTACCAAGAGGTTCCCGATGTAAGATCAAAGCCTCTACCAAGTACTCCCTGAGCTACATCGATCAAGTTTTAAAGGGAATACGACACAGTCCGATCATCGAAAGCAAGATCTTCGAAATTATGGAGGAATTGTTGCGGATCGAACAAGCAAACTCAATCAAGTATAAAACAATAGTAAGGCTGTTAAAAGGTCTCGGGAGAATATGACCCGACGGCTATAATATATATAGGTATATCACCATGATAGATCCCACTTCTTCCCTGCTGAACAGAAACTCCAACACCAGGAGTCTGGAGTTTATCCGCCGCGCCCTGAAAACCTACCTCAGCTTTCTGAAAAAGGCTGAATCCTACCGGATGCTAACCGCCGTTGAGCCCATCAACCTGGCTGATGAATTTCAGTATGTCGAGCAACTAAGGCTGCGGAACCGGAGGAAATGGCATCGCCTTCATTATGGCGAAGGAAGGGATCACCTTCCCAGAGGCTTGCCGATCTCTGGCTTTTGGTCATGGCATTTTTTTAAAGGAAGAGGAGCAGAGCGATGAACAAAAAGCCGCCCACCTTCATGCTGAATCTCTTTACGTGGTCAACTCCCTGGCCGCTTCCTATTTCATTGCTCAATTGAACGACCCGGCTAATAAAGCGGCAATGGATTATGCGCTCAGCCGGTGGAC
>CAJBRY010000374.1 GCA_903958085.1 uncultured Geobacteraceae bacterium | reverse complement strand
TTCTGAAAATACCTCATTCAGATCAACAACTAAATCCCCAAGCAGCGGAACTGCAACCTTATCATTCCCGGCATAGCGATCCGGTTTTCCATACAAACCATCATCAGCAAGCCAGGTCAGATAATCAGCATACGTCCAACGCTCTTTGTTGTTTTTTAATGCCTGAGGCATAACTCTCATCCTGACTGCTTCTAAATCCTCAAATTTCCCATTCTCTACACTTTCCCGAATTTAGTGATAATGCTCACCACTGAATTTATTCTGACTTATCAGAAAATAATCCCGAAATATTTGAATCTGTTTCAAGAGGCAAATTTGAAAGAGCGACCAGTTTTAATGCTGAAAACAATGTACTTTTTTCTTTTATTTAATAATTTCACAATCTGTGGTTGTTGGGGGTACTTGCTTATCCTTATCAATTAACCGTGGTGTTAAAAATATCAATAATTCTGTTTGAACATTACTTGTTGAAGATGATTTAAACAACTTGCCAAAGAAAGGAACATCCATCAGATATGGAACTCCTTGATCAAAAGAAATTGCATTGTTAGTCATAATACCACCAATTACAGCTGTTTCCTGATCGGCAACAATAAGCTCAGTTCTTGCCTGCTTTGTATTTATTGGAGGAGGCGAACCTGCACCAACTGAGTCATTTTTAATTTCTATTCCCATAATTACATTACCTGAAGGTGTAATCCTTGGCAAAACGTCCAACTGCAACACTGCAGGCATAAACTTCGTTTCGACAGTATTAGTCGTTGATGAAGTATAGGGAATCTGCTGACCCTGCATAATTGTGGCTTTAGTACCGTAGCTTGTAACAATTTTAGGACTTGAAATAATTTTTACTGAGCCGAGAGATGCTGCTGCAGATAGACGGGCATCAAGTTTTATGTTACTTGCCAATGTTCCAATTGATATGCCGGTTGAAAACCCGGGACCAGAGGTACCAGTTGTCGGAGGAGATGAAGCAACGCCGCCGAAACCGCTGTCTATTGTATTTATTCCCAGAGTTGATGCACTTCCGTCACGTTGATGCACTCCCCACTGAATACCAAAATCTTTGGAGAAGGATGTTGACGCCTCAATCATTCTGGCTTCAATTATTACCTGTTTTTTGGGTACATCAAGAGCAGAAATAATTGACTTGGCCTTATTAACAACATTCATCGTATCATTTATAATAATTGAGTTTGTATTTGCTTCCGGATACATCTCCCCATATTCAGCCTTGTAAGTACTTTCACTTTTTACATTCACTGTCTTATCGCTAGAAGCATCGGCTGAGTTGCCACCCGCTGAAACATTTACGTTAGATTTTGAATTCACATTTGCATTAGATGAGTGCCCTATCTGCAAACGGTATTTTGTCAACAATATGTTCAAAACAGGTAGTATTTCAGCGGCAGTTGTATTTCTCACCTGACATCTGGCGGTTACTGGAAGATCCGCAGTAATTACAGACAGTGGTGTTCTCTTCTCATCATATAACTTGAACTTTTCTTTTTTCCTAATTTGAATGATATTGCCTTCTTCTCTGATGGCCAGTTCTTTCGTATCAAGGATGACTTCAAGAGCCTGATCCCACGGTACATTTTCAAGTTTCAGACTAATATTTCCGTTAACATCATCCCCCAGTACAAAGTTCTTGCCACTGACTTCGGCAAGAAGCTGAAATATTTTCCTAACATCAGCATCTACAAATTCAAGAGTCACTTTCCGACCTTTATAAACCAGA
>CAJBRY010000373.1 GCA_903958085.1 uncultured Geobacteraceae bacterium | reverse complement strand
GTACCACTCATTTCTATCGCTCAAAAGAACACAACCTTATTAGATGAAGATATTCAAAAGCTAAAAAAGTCCGCACCTTCAGGATCTTCACGTTTCAATAGTGAGTCTTCAAAGGAGGTAGCCATTACTTCAGGACAAACATTTGAGGACGCGGCTGCCGGAGTTAAACAATTTATAGGGGATCAGGCAGGCGCGGGCAGCAACAGCTGGGCGGCTACAGGTAAAATGACAAAGAGCGGCAAGGCTCTGCTTGCCAATGACCCTCACCTTGGCATCGGGCAGCCTTCGATCTGGTACGAAGTAGCTCTACATTGCCCTGATGATGGAACCGGTCAGGCGTTTGATGTGGCAGGCTTTACATTTGCTGCAAGTCCCGGAGTTTTAGCCGGGCACAATAACTATATCGCCTGGGGCAATACCAACGTTTACCCAGACGTGAACGACCAGTACATGATTAGGATAAACCCTGATAACGCGCTACAATACGAATGGGACGGCAGGTGGCGTGATATGACCGTGCGTGATGAGAAAGTATCTTTCGGTGATGGCAAGCCTGCGATCAATTTTAAAGTGAGAGTAACCCATCTCGGCCCTATCATCAATGACAATAAATATGATTCTAAAACCGGCGAAACCAGCGGTTTTAATAATAAAGATCCGCTTGCACTGCGTTGGACAGCGCTTGAGCCAAGCCGTATCTCCCTGGCTATTCTTGCACTCAGTAAAGCCAGAAATTGGGACGAATTCCGCAGCGCACTGCAATACTGGGATGTGCCCTCGCAGGCCATTATTTATGCTGACGTAAAGGGCAATATCGGGTTACAGATGCCCGGCAAGATACCAATACGTCCAAAGAATTATTCAGGGCAGGTACCGGCACCGGGCTGGACCAGCAAGTACGAATGGAAAGGATATGTACCTTATGATCTTATGCCAAGCGTTTACAATCCTTCCCGCAGTTTCATAGTGGCAGCCAACCAGGAGGTCGCACCGCCGGATTATTATGAATTCCTCAATCAGAAGCTCGGACCGGATGTAAATGCCAATTTCGGCAGCAAATATAATAAATGGGTTTACGGGTACCGCAGTCAGCGCATCTACGAATTGATCAAACAGCTTGCCCCCAACACAGTGGGTTCTTACCAGGCGATGCAGGGTGATAATAAATTCATTCCTGCTGATGAGATCCTTCCATATCTTGCTAAAATTAAATTAGACGATGCTGAAGTCAGAGATGCACGTGACTGGCTCTTGACGTGGGATAGGTTCTTCAACGAGGACAGCCCGCAGGCCGCACTTTATGCTGAATTCTGGATGAAGCTGATAAACAATATTTTTAAGAACAAGATGGACGGAATTGTTAAAGCAGACGGACTGGATAGGGAGATGCGGGCGGTCAGCTTGCTGCTACAGAATCCTTCAGATACCTGGTGGGATAATCCGGCTACAAAGGATATTAAGGAAACCAGGGATGAGGTTCTCAGCCGTTCCTTTAAGGAAGGCTACGCTTCTGCAGTGGCCGACTTGGGCAAGAATCGCAGTAAATGGAAATGGGGATCACTGCACAAAGCAACCTTCGTCAGCAATCCGCTGGGAGCAAGCGGCATAGGGCCAATAGAGTCGCTTGTAAATCAAGGGCCTGTACCGTCAGGCGGCAGCGGAGAATGTGTTAACAGCATGATGTGGTATGCCGGTAACGGCAATTTTTCCATCCGCTTAATCCCATCCATGCGCATGATTGTTGATATGGGGGATCTGAGCAATGGTGTAAGCATGAATTCCACCGGGCAGAGCGGGCATCCGGGCAATCCCTTGTATGGCAATATGATAGTGCCATGGAGCAAAGTACAATACCATCCCATGCTCTGGACGCGCCAGCAGGTGGATTCAGGCGCAGCACATAAACTTAATTTGAACCCGTAACCTAGGCAAATATTCTTGATTTCTATCTAATTGTGCATGAGGAAGAGTATTCCTGATGGTAATAATTGTGCCAGCGCTATTACTTTAATGAATTTGCTTTTTATTTTGTTTGTTACTATAAGTGCGTAAATAATCTAATCAGGTGGAATTGATGCCAGTATGATGAAGAGAAAACAAATTTTTAAAGGTCAATGGTGGAACAACCGTGGTTTCACTCTGATCGAAATCATTGCTGTGCTGGTCATTCTCCTCATTTTAACAGCCGTTGCTGTTAGCCGCGGCACGTCCACAAAGAATGATCTGGTCCCTCAGGCGGACATTGTAAAATCTCATCTTCGTTTTGCTCAGTTGAAGGCTCTACAGGATGATCTCAATGCGTGGAGTATTACTTTTTCATCCACTTCCTATGCTCTGGTATGCACCGGAACAAATTGCCCTTCTACTCCAATACATCTACCGTCTGAAAGTTCCAGCACACATACGTTTCCTTCCGGTGCTGGCATAACAATAACCAGCACATCCTCACCGCTCAATTTTGATTCCTGGGGCAGCCCGGGAACCTCAGCAGCGAGTGTTACCTTAAGCCAGAGCGGTTCCACGTCGATAGTCATTAACGTTGCAGCCAATACAGGATATATTACGCCATGAAGACGAGAAAAAATAATTTTTTAGCAGGGTTTACCCTGATAGAAGTGATTATTACCCTTGTTCTGATCGCGATTGTCGCAGCCATGATGGCCGCCTATTTTGGGAAATCGATTACCCAGAGTTCCGTCCCAATTTTCAGGCTGAAGGCGGCGGGGAATCTCAACCAGATCATGGAAAAAATAACTGCCTACTATAATAATGATCCCGCGACCTGGAGTCCGGGTAAGCCGTATGTCTTAAATCAAATCGTCCTTCCCACGGCGTGGAAAAAAAAGTGGTACCAGTATATATGTACAACCGCCGGGACAAGCGGATCAACTGAACCGACATGGCGCACAGATAGCACAGCATTTACCGATGGCGGGGTTACGTGGACATACGGTGGCGATACACCGCCCAAGAACTGGCTTACGAGCACTGCATATATTGTAAATGCAGTTGTTTATCCTACTAACGGGTATTCGTATATTTGTACTGTCGCCGCGGCACTCCCCGCCACGACGGAACCTGCATGGTCAACCGCGGTAACAGTAGGCGCTTTGGTTTCAGCAGACGGGTTTACATGGAAATGTAGAGGCCCTCAACCCTTGTTGGCCTTACAAACCAAAATTGCAGGTGGAGTAGTGTCAGGTCAGGACCATATTCAGACGTTTGGCGTTGATTCCGTAAGCTATCGCCTGATCCAAAATAGCTTCATCAGATTTGTGCTATCAGGAAGTAATTATGTGGAAGATACTGTGACCGGGGCTCTTGCCCCGGGCCATGCTGACTATGGAAAATATCTTAAGGTTACCATCGGTTTACATTCGACTGCGACACCCCGGACTGATGAGACGCTGACGACCATATTTGTGAGGCGGTAAGGAAATGGTTATTAAAATCTTCAGTAATTTGTCAGAGGAAAAGGCGTTCACTTTAATCGAAGTAATTGTCTCTCTGGTTCTTGTTAGCATCATGGCTGCCATTGCCGGGTTTGGCTTTGTTCAGATCACTCAAGGTTATATTTTTGCGAAACAAAATTCAGAAACAGTGCAGAAAGCCCAGATCGCCATGACTAGAATTGACAAAGAACTTGGTGCGGCAGAGCCGGAAACAAGCACGGCAACAGCCATCACAGTAGCAGGCACACAGACCGTCAGTTACACAAGGCGGGCATCTAGAGGTGCGAGCACATTCGTATTAAACACCATTTCGATTGCTGGTGGCTTGGTCCAAATGAACGGAACCACCATTGGAACCCTTATTAATAATGTTGTAATGGATACCTCCTTGTCCAAGTTTACCTATTTTGATGCCTTGGGTAATTCAACAACAACTTTAGCCAATATCCGGCGGATTGATGTCACACTCAGGGTAATTGGTGCGGACAATCAAGCATCCGATTTCACCAATAGTGTTTGGATAAATGAATCTTATTAGTAATTAGGGGAGAATGATATGCGCTTAAAAAACAAGAAAGGAAGTATCCTGATTACCCTGATCATTGCCATGGTTTTGATGGCTGTCCTCGGTGCAGGAATCTACGGCATGACCACATCTTCATCCTTCAGTGAGCTTCTGTCCAACAGAAACGATAACGCATATCAACTTGCCAAGACAGGTATCCGTTATGCTGCCAACCTTCTTGCCGAAAATGGGAAGAGTTATACGCTGCCCGAGACGACCTTTTTAATGCAGGATGGCAATGGTTTCAAGATCAGCATTGCTACCGATAGCAGCACCGGACGCAAGATCGTTACATCCAAAGGAACTGTTAACAAAGACACTTTCCTTTCGTCCAACAGGGAGCTTATTTATAACATGCCGCCGCCACCGCCGGGAATAGGTGATCCGGGATTCTATGAAATATATTCCGGTGGTAGTGGAGGCTTAGCCATTCCCTCTGGCAGTAAAATAACTGGAAGTGTATATGCTAAATCAGTCAGTATATTGGCCGCCAACGTCGAAATATCAGGCAATATTGTTTCCGAAACGTCAATCACCCTGGGAAGCAGCACAAAAGTTAGCGGCTTCCTTTGTGCTAATGGAGATGTCAAATTAACCTCAGCCGCTGTTACCATCGGAGGAGATATTAATGCACACGGGAATGTTATCTTAGAGTCCGCAGCAGTAGCCGCTGGTAACGTTTTTGCCGACGGCAATGTCACTTTAACAGCTCACAAGAACCATACCCAAGTCATAAAAAACATCCATGCCGGTAATGATGTCATGCTTGAATCAGGCTCTTATGCCAACCAGAACGTCTACGCGGGTGGAAAATTGTCGCTGTTAAACAGTGGTTCACAGGTAAAAAAAGACGCTCATACCGGCGGTAATGTGATCCTGCAAAACAATACAACTATTCTTGGCAGCGTGTGGGCTGGCGGGACTATTCCCAGCTACAAAACTAATATCAGCGGGGCAAAGCTCGAAAACCAGTCAGTTCCACCCCGTATTCTTCCTACTGCGCCCACAGCATGCCCTGTTGTGTCCAAACCACAAATGCAGACGCAGATATGTCCTACTGGAGGTGCTAACATTGTTGTAGCCCAAAGTTCATCTAAAACAATTACACCTGGAAAATATGGCAATTTGACATTTAACGGCGGGGCAACGTTGACCATTCAGGCTGGTGATTGCAGCAATTTTGGAGACGCCGGTTGCTACTATTTTAATAAATTTCAAGGCGGGCTTTGGGGACAAACTCTGCGACTTGACCTCTCGACAGGACCTTATATTACCATTTTTTCTTGTGGTGACATCCTCCATTCTGGCATTGTTCAAGTATCCACGGACGGATCCACCTGGCAGACTATTACTACAATGAATATTAATACGGCAAAGGAACTGGCCAAGCGCGTATATTGGGAAACCGCTGGCAATTTCGAGATCACCACAAATAACGGCACACGGCAATGGTTCGGGACGGTACTGTCCAAAAACAACATCATCATACCCTCTGCGGCATGGATAATGGGCTCACTGGACATAGTGAATGGCGCATATTCATCGGATGCTAATGCGAATATCACTTACGTCCTGTCCGACTTTGCAAGAGATCATTGGTAGGGTGATAGGCTTTTCGTCGCGCCGATGGTATATACTCGGGGATCATCAAGAGAAAAAAGTTATCTCAATGACCATAACACTTCATTCAAGATTATAGCCAGTTCACCTGCTTCCAGTGTATAAAAGTTTACGAGTTTTGATAAAACACTCACTACACCTGACACCATATGGTTAGCCTAAGCAGTTTATACGTCTCTGCGGGATTGTTCAACTTACCGATTCTGCTTCGCTTTCAGAACATGGTGTCATTAATCCCCTACACTGCGTTTCGGGGATAATTCGACTAACAAGTTTCAGTTCACTTCGTTTCTGAAACTTGAGTCTCATTACCGCCGCTTTCAGCGGGATTGTTCAACTTACCAATTCCGCTTCGCTTCGCTTTCGGAATTGGAGTTTCACAAAAAAAGCGCCCCGGAACTTTGGGGCGCTTTTCGTTGTTAATTGTTAATTGAAAATTTTATCCGTCTAGTTTATCGCTGGAAATTCGCATACTGTAGAATGAACGGTAAACGAAAACCAAAGCAATGACAAAGAAGACTGAAGCTAAACCATACTTCAAGTTGGTATTGGTCATGGTAACCGCAATTTCTACTGCCAGCAGACCAAACAGAGTCGTAAATTTGATGATCGGATTCAGAGAAACAGAAGATGTGTCTTTGAACGGATCGCCAACTGTGTCGCCAACTACGCTTGCTTCATGCAGAGGAGTGTTTTTCATCTTCAGATCAACTTCAACAATC
>CAJBRY010000372.1 GCA_903958085.1 uncultured Geobacteraceae bacterium | reverse complement strand
TGCAGGCGGTAGAAAGGGATGAAGATTATGACCTTATCAATCCACGCGATAAAAAAGTTTGTGGCAGTCTGAACGCGCGCAAGGTTTTTCAGCGAATTGTCAAGCAGGCTTGGGAAAACGGTGAACCCGGCATTATTTTTCTCGATCGCCTGAACAGGGATAATCCAACTCCTTTAATCGGTGAGATTGAATCAACAAATCCATGTGGTGAACAACCCCTGCTACCATACGAATCATGCAATCTTGGTTCAATTAATCTTGGAGTTTTTATAAAAGACAATACCGTAGATTGGAAAAAATTGCGTGAGGCTATTCACAACGCAGTTCATTTTCTTGATAACGTAATCGAAGCAAACAATTATCCACTTCAGCAGATTCATGACATGACTCACGCCAACCGCAAAATTGGATTGGGGGTTATGGGATGGGCTGATATGCTTATACTACTCGGAATTCCTTACTGCTCTGATGAAGCGGTAAAACTGGGTAAAAAGGTTATGAAATTTATCAACGATGAGGGCCATCTGGCGTCACAGGATCTTGGAAAAAAACGTGGCTCTTTCCCAAATTTCAAAGGCTCAATTTTTGATAAAAAGGGTGCTGCTCCGCAAAGGAATGCCACCGTAACAACAATCGCTCCAACTGGAACAATATCAATTATTGCGAACGCATCTTCAGGTGTAGAACCGCTTTTCGCTGTTTCATATATCCGCACAGTCATGGACAAAAATGTTCTTATTGAAGTTAATCCCATCTTTGAGAAAATTGCAAAAGAGCGTGGTTTTTACTCAGAAGCTCTTATGCAGAAAATTGCAGAGCATGGGACTGTGCACGGCATTGCCGAGATTCCTGCGGATATTCGTAACGTGTTTGTAACCTCGCATGAAATTACTCCCGAATACCACATTCAAATGCAGTCTGCTTTTCAGCTTTATACAGACAATGCTGTCTCAAAAACTGTAAATTTTTCGAATACTGCGACTATTGAAGATGTTGAAAAAGTCTACATGCTTGCCTATGAAACCGGGTGCAAAGGTGTAACAATATACCGTGATGGTTCAAGAGACGAACAGGTTCTTTCAACAGGTAAAAAGGAAGAGCAGGCAGCTGTTGCAATAACTCCGGTAGAAGAAGATAAAAAAGCCGTTAAGAGAGAACGTTCGAAAGCACTTAAAGGTTGTACGCATCAGATGCAAACAGGATGCGGTCCTCTCTACATAACAATCAACGAGGATAAAAATGGTTTGTTTGAGTTATTTACAACAATGGGCAAGGCTGGCGGCTGTGCAGCTTCTCAGAGTGAGGCAATAGGTCGTATGGTCTCTCTGGCCTGGCGCAGTGGCATTCAGGCTAGACAGGTTGTAAAACAGCTTCAGGGTATTTCCTGTCATTGTCCTTCAGGTTTTGGTGACAACCGGGTATTGTCCTGCGCAGATGCAGTAGCAAAAGCGATTCAGAATCATTTGATTGATAATGGTTATGATATTGACAATGAGACTATTCGCCATGAACGCGGTGCATGCCCGGAATGTGGTGGTATAGTCGAACATGAGGGTGGTTGTTCTGTGTGCCATGTTTGTGGTTATTCAGAATGTGCCTAAAATTTGCTTTCAAATATTCTTTATTAATGATTTTGCAATATTTTGTGGGCTCCGCCTTTGATAATCAGCTATAATGAGCTACAATTGTTGTGTTGAGTTAAAGGGGGCATGTAATGGGAAATCAGGAAGATAAACTTCGAAAAATAATAGATCTCGGGTATGAAATTTCACAGATCAAGGACATTGATCTGCTACTCGAGAAGATTTTACGTGATGCCCGTGGCATCACCAATTGTGATGCCGGGTCAATATATGTGTGTGAAGGTGACAAACTGGTCTTTCGCTATGCACAGAACGATACCATGCAGCGACAGTTACCGCCTGGTAAAAAACTTCCATATTCCACTTTTACAGTTCCAATAAATAATTCTTCAATTGCCGGATATGTTGCCAAAAATGGCTCTATCCTTAACATTTCAGATGTTTATGAGGTTGGCAGCTTTTATCCATTTTCTTTTAACAGATCTTACGATGATCTTACAGGGTATCGAACCTGTTCTATGCTCACAATTCCTCTGCAAAATTTTCGAGGGGATACTATCGGTATACTGCAATTGATAAACGCTATGGACAGTCACGGAGAAACTACTCCATTTGCACATGAAGATGAAGAAATTATTTTGTACTTCGCCAATAATGCCGCAAATGCAATAGAACGCGCTAAAATGACTCGTGAAATCATATTGCGTATGAATAAAATGGCTGAACTCCGTGACCCGAAAGAAACCGGACCGCATGTAAACCGAGTTGCGTCCTATTCAGTAGCACTTTATGAAGCCTGGGCTTTCAAAAAAAAGATACCTCAACCAGAAGTTGATCGAAACCGTGATGTCCTCCGTATGTCGGCTATGTTGCACGATGTGGGTAAGGTGGCAATTTCGGATAACATACTCAAGAAGCCGGGACGTTTCACACCTGAAGAATTCCAGGTTATGAAGCTGCATACACTCTTTGGAGCAAATTTGTTTGCTGACATATATTCTGATTTTGATGAATCTGCTGCCGTTGTAGCATTCAGTCACCATGAAAGATGGGATGGCAATGGCTATCCAGGGCATATTGATCCACATACTCAGAAGCCTTTACCCGGTTTTGAAAAGGAAGATGGTCTGGCCATCGGAAAAAGCGGAGAAGAGATACCTTTTTTTGGAAGAATTGTAGCGTTAGCTGATGTATATGACGCCCTTTCATGTAGGCGTTGCTACAAAGAGGCCTGGAACGAAGATGAGGTAGTGGATAACATTCGCAGCGAGGCTGGTAAACAGTTTGATCCCGAACTTGTGGATGTTTTTCTTGAGTGCCTCGACACATTCAGGCAAATTGAAAAGCTATATCCAGATCATGCAGAGTAAAAGCTGCATTCACCACAGAGAGTCCGAATAAAAAATCTTTGTGGTGAATGCTTTAATGCTGAAATTTATAGGTTCCTTCCATCTGCTTCAGCAAAAAGTTTCAGTTTTTGCATCATTATATCAAATTTTGCAGGTTTAAGTGACTGGGCTCCATCAGAAGAAGCGTGTTCCGGGTCTGGATGGACTTCTATAATCAATCCATCAGCTCCTGCCGCGACTGCAGCATAACTCATCGGTGCAACATAATGATGGTTGCCGGTGCCATGTGAAGGATCAATGACAATCGGCAGATGTGTTTTGCCTTTTAAAACAGGAATGGCAGACAAATCCAGAGTATTGCGCGTAGCTGTCTCAAATGTTCTAATTCCGCGTTCGCAGAGAATAACAGACTGGTTTCCTTCACTCATAATATATTCTGCACTCATCAGAAGTTCCTGGATTGTCATCGCCATGCCCCTCTTCAACAACACCGGTTTGCCTAGCTGGCCGACTTTTTTCAGTAATGCAAAGTTCTGTGAATTGCGGGCGCCAATCTGTAGAATATCAGCATAAGCTGCAACCATATCAGCAGTTTCCGGATTAATTACCTCAGTTACAAATGGAAGGCCTGTTAGATCGCGGGCTTTAGCTAATAACTTAAGCCCCTCCTCCTCTAAGCCCTGGAAGGAGTACGGTGATGTACGAGGTTTGAACGCTCCGCCCCTCAGAATATGAGCTCCAGCTTTTTTTACAGCTACTGCTGATTCAAGTATCTGTTCCTCACTCTCAACTGAGCAAGGACCTGCCATAACAACTTATTGCTTTCCATTTTCTTATTGGAATTTGGGCATATCTGGGTAGAGAATGGGAACTTTCTTATAGACTTTCAATGCGCCCGTGGATTGCAGTTGCTTATAGTGCGCCTGCTATTGC
>CAJBRY010000371.1 GCA_903958085.1 uncultured Geobacteraceae bacterium | reverse complement strand
TGGGAGTTAGAAAACGGGTTTCCTACGCTTGATTATCGCATTCATTCAGAATTGGCGTGGGAGGTACGATCGTGACTACCTCCTACAAAAACTTTCTCAATAGTAAAATGGTCACAGCGCCGTCAATCGGGTTTCAGATTGAACTATCAGAGATCAATCCGCTCCTGAAACCACACCAGCAAGCGATTGTGCAATGGATGATTGAAGGTGGCAGACGCGCCTGTTTCGCCGCATTCGGGCTTGGCAAGAGCGTTATTCAAATCAATCCCCAGTTGTTCAGCGTGGCCAGTCTGGATGAAGCGGCCTGTCTGAGAGGATTTGGCGGTACAAAAACCTTCCGTGAATTCATGCGGCTATTTGCCGGTGATGGTAAGACCATGAATGCCAGGGTACGGACTACCGGTGTTCGGTACCGGTTTGTTGCTACCGCTACTCCCTCCCCTAACGATTACATCGAACTGCTGGCCTATGCCGCGTACCTCGATATTATGGACGTGTCAGCAGCAAAGACACGTTTCTTCAAACGGGACAGTACGAAGGCCGACTGCCTCACAATACACCCTCACAAAGAACGTGAGTTCTGGCTATGGGTGGCATCGTGGGCGCTGTTTCTCCAAACCCCCTCAGACCTCGGCTTTGACGATACCGGTTACGTGCTGCCAGAGATCGTCGTCAACTGGCATGAAGTGGCAACTGATCACTCTCAGGCCGGACATGAAAAGAATGGCCAAGGTCGTCTGCTGAGTAATTCCACTATTGGTGTTCAGGAGTCCGCCAAAGAGAAACGCCTTTCCCTCCCTACTCGCATTAAAAAGATGATGGAGTTGAGAGCAGAGGACCCGGACGCTCACAGAATCATCTGGCACGACCTGGAAGCGGAACGTCTGGCGATTGAAAAGGCGGTACCGGAGATTACTTCCGTGTATGGAAACCAGAGTGACGAAGATAAAGAACGGGCAATTATCGGCTTTTCAGACGGTGACATTCAGGAAGTAGCCGGAAAGCCCTGCATGCTCGGGTCCGGTGTCAATTTCCAGCGTCATTGTTCATGGGCGATATATCTCGGCATCGGCTTCAAGTTCAACGACTTCTACCAGAGCATCCACCGTCTGCAACGATTCCTCCAGACCAAAACCGTCCGCGTTGATTTGATCTACACGGAAGCAGAGCGGGGAGTCCGGAAGATCCTCGAAAAGAAATGGAATCAACACAAGGAACTGGTGGCGGAAATGACAGAGATAATCAGAGAGTATGGCCTGTCACAAGCGGCCATGATGAAGAACCTTACCCGCGCTATGGGCGTGGAGAGGATAGAGGTAACTGGTCAAACGTACAAGATCGTAAACAATGATTGCGTCGACGAGACGAAACGAATGGCTGAAAACAGCGTCGGGCTGATCCTGACTTCAATACCGTTCTCTACACAGTATGAGTATTCACCTAACTATGCTGATTTCGGGCATACCGATAATAACGAGCATTTCTTCAAGCAGATGGATTTCCTTACACCGGAGTTGCTGCGCATCCTGCAGCCTGGAAGAATCGCCGCAATCCACGTCAAGGATCGAATCGTTCCGGGCGGCAAATTCAAGACTGAGAGAGTCTAAGACTCAGGTTAATGAGCCGATTCAACTACAACTTTTCTAGCTCGGAATAAATTCCGGAATAATTATCAAAGGAGAAAACACCATGGGAATTTTAGGCAGCAGCATCAGCATAACTCGGTACAAAGTAGCAGGTGATTTACCGCTATTCGGCACAGAGCAGTTCCTTGAAAACGTACAGGAAACACTCGTTAAATTCGGCTTTCAATCCATCATGGAGTATGCCGTAGAATCTTCTGTCGGTTGGGTACAGATGAACAATCAGGAAAACGCCGTTTTTGACAATCCCGGCTTCCTCTGGATCGGTGATTATCTCACCTTCTCACTGCGCCGCGACGTAAGAGTAATCCCAACGCTGATCCTCAACAGCGAAATCAAGAAAGAGTGCGATAAATACCTTGAAGACCATCCGAACTTACGCCGTGTACCAAAATCCGTATTCGCAGACAAGAAAGAAGCTGTCAAAGCGGCCTTGCTATCCCGTCAACTTCCCGACTCTCAGGTGTGGGATGTAGCCTGGGACACTCGTAATGAAATGATTTATCTGTTTAACACCTCCGGAAAGGCAATGGAAACGTTTGAATCAATGTTCAAAAAGACCTTTCCCGCATTTTCTCTCAGGTATCTGACACCATGGCAACAAGCACAGACTGCAGCTGAGCACTCGAACGTGCTTTATGATCTGAATGCTGCAAATCTTGCCAATTCACTAGCGGTTCTCGACCTGATCAAATCAAACGCATGGCTCGGACGAGACTTCCTGCTATGGCTGTTGTCAGGGTGCGGAAAAGCGTCAAACGAAGGGTTGGCGGCATGGGTTGACAGTCGTATCGACATGGCCGGTATTTCTCGTGAAGGTGGCATTGAGAAGATCACTGTCACGGGTTCTCAGGATGATAACCACATGGCTACGGTTAAATCTGCGCTGCGTGAAGGACATCACGTAACTAAAGAAACGCTGTACTTCGAGACCAACGAGTCAGAAGCGTGGAACCTGACTATCACAGGCGATACGTTCGCCATTAACCAGATGAAAACTCCAAATGTCCATGTAGAGGTTTGTGATGATGCGACAGCAGAATATCAGTCCGCATTTTTAGAGAAGATGCATCTGATCAATAAAGGGCTCGATCATCTTCAGTCACTGCTGGCCGAGTTTATTAAATTGCGAGTTACATACCTATGGGATGATACGAAGCGCTCAATTACTGATTGGATGAAGGAATAGGATTATGGCTTTTCCTCGCAGTAATAATCGCAGTTTTGCCCTGGGCCGTCTGAAAACCGGAGAGATGAATCGTACTGAAGAGGCGTATCGGCAGCAGCTCAACATGGAAAAGATTGCCGGCCGAGTTCTTTGGTATCGCTTTGAAGGCATGAAGCTGAGGCTGGCTGATAACACATTTTACACTCCAGACTTTGCCGTGATGTTTTCTGACGGCTCTATGGAGCTACACGAAGTGAAAGGCCATTGGCAAGATGATGCCAGGGTCAAGATCAAGGTAGCAGCTGAGATGTATCCGTTCCGTTTTGTGGCGGTAAAGGTTTTGTCGAAGAAGGACGGCGGAGGTTGGAGTTATGAAGAGTTTTAAGGAAAAATGGTTATCGAAATTAATCTAAATTTAAAAGGAAAACAAAATGCAAAGAGGAATGGTAGCAATAATGGCAATGGTGGCGGCATCTCAGATGGGTAAATATATCTCTGCTAACCAAGATATTGAATATCAAGCCCGTTCGTCAATTTCGAAACTGCCGCGAATGTCTCCATTAGATTTTTCTCGCGCAAGAGCAAAAGCAGGGCATTCTAAACGACACAAGAACAGAGCTAATTGTGCGAGAAAAGCAAAATTGAAGCGCAGGCGTGCTGTCCGATAACGACTCAGCGCACCAGCCGGGGGTAGTTTCCCGGCCTGTGTGCCGCGTCGTGGTTAGGCCAGCAAATCAATTTTTTGAAGTAGCGATCTTTGACAACTCTATGCGTATTTTTTCAGGATCAACCTTGGCAAGCTGTTCTTTCAGGGCGGCGGGAACGCGGATATGAAACATTGCCATTGCTTTTCCGGTAGACTTCCGTCCGGCACCTTCGCGGTGTCCGCCTCTGCTTTCGATCTTGCTGGCGTATCGTTTGGCCCAGTTCGGCAACATCTCAACGCAATTTGCAAACTGTGCATCTGTGCCGCTCCAAGTTGCTCCGAAGTCACAATCATCAATATATTTCAGTCCTGCTGATGTTGCGGCTGTTGAAAGTTTATCAAATATTTCTTGGGCATTATCATTTTGGCAAACTTCAATATCTCCGTCGTAGCACTCTTGAAGTGCCGCAGAATCATCTTCTTCACTGTTGTAATCGTTCGGCACTTGAATTTTAAAATTAAAAGGTTTCACGGTGATCTCCTTTGCCGAGTACGATGCCCCCGGCTGGCAGAGAGTTTTTTATTCTTCGATGGTTGCACCGGCTTTTGTTACGGCGGCTACTAAAATTTTAACTTCTGAATCAGACATTGTGCGGCCACCGATGCATTTGCCATCTACAAAATTGATGCCTACAAATGGCTGTGCGCCTGTGCTGGAAACTCGTTGAATTTTGCTTTCGTATTCTGCGGCTTCTGCGCTTCTGCTACCGACTACTAAGCAAATTTTGTTTCCCATTGTGATTTTCATGACTGACTCCTTGGCTCGTTTTGTTCTTCACTATGATTTGAGTATACTCCTATTTTGATTACTGTCAAGCGAAAATCAAATAAAAATACGCATAGAGTAAAAATAATTTGCCGACTCAGTTGCAGAGCGGCCTAACGGCTTTAGCTGAACGGTGCGAAGCATCCGCTTCGAGCGTTTGGTTAGAATCTGAATCGCGCTTGGCCGACAGGCCATAAGGTTTTAAGGGGGTAGATTTGAATGAGTTGGCTCTTTTCGCAGGCGCTGGTGGCGGCATACTCGCAGGGACATTGCTCGGATGGAGAACAGTTTGCGCCGTCGAGCGAGAACCATACGCCGCAAGCGTACTTGTCCAGCGACAGAATGACGGCATTCTCAACCCGTTCCCTATCTGGGATGACGTTCGGACTTTTGACGGAAAACCTTGGAGGGGAATTGTTGACGTGGTTTCTGGCGGTTTCCCCTGTCAGGACGTGTCAGTTGCAGGTAAAGGTGCAGGGCTTGAAGGAGAGAGATCGGGTCTTTGGGAAGAAATGCGGCGAATCATTGGCGAGGTTGTGCCGAGATACGTTTTCGTGGAGAACAGCCCAGCTCTCACTTTTCGGGGGTTGGGTCGAGTTCTCCGAGACTTGGCCGGAATGGGGTATGATGCAAGATGGGGAGTGTTGGGCGCAGTCGATACCGGCGCACCTCACCGGAGAAAAAGAATATGGATCCTGGCTCACCTTTCCGACACCGACCAAGATGGATGCAACCTTGAGTACAAAGGGCAAAGCCGGAGCTTACAACAAGCACTCTGTCCAGTTGTCTCACTTGGCAACATCGGGGGCGTTGACAACGGAAAACCATTGGGAGACGCAAAACAAGTTGCGATCAATGGGGTTGTTGAGCAAGGCCGAAGCAAAGCACATGGAAAAGCAGGAAGATCACTTGCAACTGTCTGGTGGAAAACTGAACCCGAATTGGGTCGAGTGGCTGATGAACTGGCCGATACAGTGGACAGACTGCAAGCCCTTGGCAATGGACAAGTTCCAATCGTGGCTGCAACAGCATGGCGGATTTTAGCGGGAAAAGATTTCTAACGACTCAGCGCACCAGCCGGGGGTAGTTTCCCGGCCTGTGTGCCGCGTCGTGGTTATAATGCGATTGAGGTAATGATGCACAAGGAAATCATTGGAAAAGCTACGTTGTACCTCGGTGACTGCCGGGAGGGAATGGCCGGAATGTCGGACAAATCCTTTTCTCTGGCAATCGTTGATCCTCCGTATGGCCGGGGAGAAGACGGCGGGACGGACAGGTGCAGCAAGGTCAAGCAGAAAAACGGGACGCGGCTGCAGTGTCTGGATGGTGGCTACAAAAAAAAGGATTGGGACAAGGAACCGCCGCCGCCTGAATATTTCACAGACCTGCAGCGGGTGTCGCAGCATCAAATCATCTGGGGTGTGAATTACTATCCGGTGGCTCTGCCCGGTGGCCGGATTATCTGGGATAAGATAAACGATGGGGCAGACCAGAGCGGGGCGGAAATAGCGTACAACAGCCTGAATCAGCGGGTGGACGTTGTGCGGTATATGTGGCGGGGCATGATGCAAGGGGTTTCGGTTCGTCGCGGCACCGTCCAGCAGGGCAACAAGGCGCTGAATGAAAAGCGGATACACCCGACGCAAAAGCCTGTGAAGTTGTATGGCTGGCTGCTGGACACTTACGCCACGCCGGGGCAAACAATCATTGACACACATTTTGGTAGCGGCAGTCTGGTGATTGCGGCGCTCGAGCGGGGCTTCCACGCGACGGCATACGAGATTGACCCTGAATATTTCGAGGCGGCATGCATCAGGATAGAACAATCGCTGCAGCAGCTACAACTAGCATTATAACGGTTAAAGGATCAAGCGGCTTCTCGCTTGCATCCGTTGGTTATGATTCGTGAGAGGGGTAAGCGATGGAACTTATATCATCTGAGACGCCAAAGGCGAGGAAAGAACACCGATGTATGGCATGTGATTTTCTCCGTGATGATATGCCGAATACTGTCAGCTATCTGAACTTTTCAGAGAAGCGTGACGTAGTGAAGGCAAGGCAAAATAACTGGAAGATACAGAAGGGTGAGGTTTATACAAAGCAATTCCTGAAAGACGGTGGCGATGTCTACGGTTTCAAGGCCATTACCGCAATTCACGATATTTGCATAGACCACGATCTGTATCCAGAATCATAACGGTTTAAGCACACCCGTTTATCGGGTGCTGCGGTTGGTTATATTCTGGGGGTAATTTTGAAAGTACTAGTGGCATGTGAATACAGCGGAACGGTCAGGCGGGCATTTGCAAAGATGGGGCATGAGGCCGCATCCTGTGACCTTCTGGACACTGACTTACCCTGCGAAGAGAACGAAACACACTATCAGGCGGATATGTTTGATGTGTTCAATAGTGACACATGGGATATGGTGATTGCTCACCCTCCCTGTACTCATTTGAGCGTATCCGGTGCGCGACACTTCGCGGCAAAACGAGCAGACGGCAGACAACAGGCGGCGATAGACTTTTTCATGCGGATTGCTGCACTTCCGGTCAAACACCTGGCGATTGAAAACCCTGTCTGCATCATGTCAACGCAGTGGCGGAAACCTGACCAGGTGATTCAGCCTTGGCAATTTGGCCACGGTGAAACGAAAGCCACCTGTTTGTGGTTGAAGGGTTTGCCGCTGTTGACACCCTCAAACATTGTGGATGGCAGAGAAAACAGAATCCACCGGATGCCACCAAGTCCTAACCGATGGAAGGAAAGAAGCAAAACTTTTGCGGGGATCGCCTCTGCAATGGCGCAACAGTGGGGAAGAATATAACGGCCTCTGCCTGAACGGCGGAACGTAGTGGAGTCCGCTTCCAGGCAGTTGTTATCTGGTCGGCTTCCTCCGCTGTAATTTATTTTCATGGGTGTACAGTTAAATCATAGAGATTGACCAAACCCAAAGGAGAACAGCCATGAAAGCAATCACCGCAGAAAAGATCGTAGCAAAAGCAGGCCGGAGCATCACAGTTGCAAGAGCAAATTCGTGGATAGGCAGCAAAGATTCTTGTTTCCGTTCTGGCGTAGATGCTTCTAAAAAATGGGCATGTTCGGTTTTTGACCCGCACTTTAAAGCTATCGTAGAGCCTGCCAACCATTATGATACGCTTGATGAGTTGGTGCAGTATCAGCTAGATAAGGCTGGCTACTTCCTCAACAAAAACGGCGAGGTCGAAAAACAATGA
>CAJBRY010000370.1 GCA_903958085.1 uncultured Geobacteraceae bacterium | reverse complement strand
CCATCGAAGGGGATGACCTGATGAATCGTTTTGCTGGTGGTTTTCCTGTTACGTATGAATTTTCGATTGGATCGACAAGTGCAGTTGTTACGAATCTTACAAAAAGTATGGATGGAACGATCAATATCCCGACCGTTTTTACCATCGGCCCTTATGGAGGGATATAAAGACTTGAAAAGTAACCAATCTCCAAAAGTAATTTGTATCGAGTGGTAGGCATAACTGAAGGATATCATTAACAACAATTACAATTAAAGGAGAAGTGAATGAAGAATTTAAGGCAAAAGTTGACTGTTTTATCTATTCATATGGTTGGTATTATTTTTATTGTAGCAGTAGTGTTACTCGCAGGTGTTGGCATGGCTTCCGACAAGGTCTTGTATGATGATTTTTCCGAGGAGTACCTGGATGCAGATAAATGGACACCGCTTGAGCAGGTGCTTAAAGTAGAAAATGGAGTATTGGTTTCTCAAGTCAGAGGATTCAATATCTGGAACAGTTGTAATTTTAGCAACCCGGCCTCGATTAATTCCATTGAGGCTTCGATTACGGTCATAGATGGAGATATGCCGGAATATGGTTGGGCTTCTGCCATTATAAGTGGTACTTTTTATCAAAGCGCCAACGGCAATGTGAATGTTCTTTTGAATATTGGATTAAGTCCGGAGCCGGGGAAACTTTCTGCATGGTGTTTCTGGACTGATGGTGTGAACTCTGGCTTTGAACAAATTCCAGTGGACATATCCGTTAACGTGCCGGTGGTGACCAAAATTGAATATGATCAATCCACCAATCAGTTCAAAGCTACTGTAGCAAGCTCACAATCGACGTTTAGTGGGCCAGCTCGCACTGGTGATCCAGCAAATGGATTTATGCAACTGGCTACTGCCACGGGCTGTCCCGCTAATTGTGTCGGGTCTATTTCTGCTACTTTTGATAATGTCTATGTTAACAATACGCTTTACGACGACTTCAGTACAGCACCGCTGGACGGCGCCAAATGGAATAATACGGAAATCATTCGAAAAATTGATGCAGGCAAATTAAACCTGTCCGTCCACAATGCGGGTCAGGTTTATAAGAAAATTAATGGTATTGGTTTGACAAACAAAGAGATTCAGCATATTGAGGCGTCTTTTACAGTTAAATCAGATAGTAGGTTCGAAAACAGCGCATCGGGTCGGGCTCGTATTGACGGCATTATCGGTAATGATACTTATGGACCAGGCAGCGGTAACGATTACAATGGACAAATAGGCGAAATCTTTGTGGGTGTGGGAATAGGTATAAATGCAGATCGCACACTTTATGCATGGTATGATCTTGAAAGATCCAACGATACGTACTTTAACACTGGCACAGTCATCTGGGGCGGTAATTTTACCACTGCAATTCAACTCGATACACCAGTTCTTCTTGGATTCACCGTGGATATGGTTCAAAAACAGCTTATTGTCTCCTGCAATGATGAAGACAAGGTCTTTTCCTATACAGTCCCCGTTTATCCAGCAAAATACCCCTGGCGTGGATTACAATCGAGGGTATATGCCAATCCCGGTCAATCCGGCTATATCTTTGTGGATGTTGACAATGTTTACATAAGCAATGGATCATCCATAATAGGCTCAAATTCCATTGGTTCCCGCAATACTATCAAGATATCGGATATGTCCGGAACAGTTCCTGACAGTGGCGGTGCGATAACTGTTTCAGCTTGGGATGTTAATGGCAATGCGCTTTCAGAATCCAGTTTGGCAGAGCCACTATCGATTTATAATTATGCAACAACCAGTATTTCAGGCCCGGTCCTCGCGGCTCGATTCCTAAATGGAACGCCAATGCTATACAAGTTTTCCATTGAATCAACAAATGTGGTTATCACCAATGTAAAGAACAGTACAGATGATACATTCAAGGTTCCCATCGTTTATATGAATGGACTCAGTAATTTTGTTTCCAATGCCATTGGTAATTATAATGCTATCAAAGTTTCGGATATATCCGGTACACTTCCCCCAATGGGTTCCTCGATAACGGTGACAGCCTGGGATGCGGGCGGAAATGCAATTCCAGAATCTGGAAGCGCCACGCCATTGATGATTTATAATCACGGCACGACTATTATTTCTGGTTCAGCCCTTGCTGCACGTTTCCCAACTGGATCACCCATGACTTACAAGTTTGTTGTCCAATCATCAAAAGTGCTAGTAACAAACGTAAAAAGTAGTACTGACGGCAAGTTAAATGTTCCAGTTTCCTTCACCAGCGGAGTGGCTACTTCGGTATCAAATTCGATTGGTAATTATAATGCCCTTCATGTCTCCGATCTTTCCGGTACACTTCCTTCGGGCGGCAGCCTCATAAGCATTAAAGCCTGGGATGCGGAGGGAAATGAGCTTCCAGAATCTGGCAGTGCGACCCCTTTAATGTTATTTAACCATGGAACGACCAGTATATCAGGCTCAGAGCTATCCGCACGTTTTCCATCCGGTAAGCCGATACTTTACGAGTCCACTGTTGCATCAGCAACAAAGGTGCTTACCACCAACATCAAGAGCAGTACTGACGGCCTTGTTGAAATTCCGAGTGTATTCACATATGGCCTTTCCAATTTTGCGACAAATTATGTCTGTTCTCTTACCACCATCAAGATTTCGGATATGTCCGGTACACTTTCAGCCGGCGGCGCTGCAATCAGCATTACAGCCTGGGATGCCAACGGAAATGTGATTCCAGAAAGTGCGACGCCGTTGTTTCTTTACAGCTACGGCACAACCACCATTACCGGTTCAGACCTTGCTGCACGCTTTCCATCCGGCTTGCCCGCGTTGTATGAATTTTCCATTGGTTCATTGAACGCCATCGTCACCAGTTTGACAACCAGTATAGACGGAACAATCAAGACCCCGACAGTATTTACCATCGGGCCTTATGGGGGGATATAGAGTAGTACTGAATTAAGCTAATGGGAGAACAGCCAAAACCTTTCTCCCATTAGCTTTACTGATAACACTCGCTACACTGAACCTTGCCTTCAGGCGGTATCACCATCGTGTATAAGAAGTCTGATGAAAACGCACATTGTAACGATTTGAAGATATCAGACAGGATTTCCGGAGCCGCCCATGGGCAAAAACATCACCCCATGATGAATTCTTCAAAAACATCATGGGCCGGGTGGAAAACACCCGAACCTATATCAAACATTACCTTCCGGCCGAGATCACATCCCGCATGGAT
>CAJBRY010000369.1 GCA_903958085.1 uncultured Geobacteraceae bacterium | reverse complement strand
TGCCCGATTCAACGTCATGTCTACTTATTCAAGTACATCAAAGCGGGGATCACGTTGTCAGCGAACTCACTCAAAATGTCTGCCGACAGATTCATATTTCATTGCGGGGAGTTGGTGAACGCTACCTCAATCTCAAAGACCCGCAGTTGAATACTGTGCTGAAGTATCTGGTCACCCCTGAAATGGAGGTCGAGCGGATTTTCAACTGTTTGCGCTTCAAGTATCTGAATGCCATATATCTGTCGAAGTTCGAGAACCCGCAGCAGTTCATTACATACAAATACAACAAAGCCTTTCAAACCCTGTCAGGCTTGACCATCTATCAGGGGAATCCGCCGCAGCGAAGGGTCAATGATTCATATTGGCAGGATGCAGGTTTCACAACCGAGGCCAGGGATCAAAACTGGCAGAAAGAGCATCACGACATGCAGCGGGTCATAGCAATCCTGAAACGGATCAGCACACAGCCTCTGACTCGCCTCTATGCAGAGTTGATTGCCATCAAGCCCGGTTTTCATGAACTGTATGTGCATCACAACTACTTTGAACGCTCGACCATGCCACGCGGGAAGTCACCCCGAGACGAGGTGTTCCGATTGCTGAGAAATGTTGGTGACATTTCTGCACTCTCGTTGAACAGACTCCCCGCTGAGATCAACAAGAACAACTATATCAGTTATGCCCCGTGCAACGTTACCGAAGGGCCGTTCGTATGCAGAAAGCGGCCATCGGTCAGCTACGTTACTGAAATACAGCAGATTACATCGAAAGACCGGATTCACGAACTGGAAGACAGTTTTCATATCCTTGATTATTACCGCCATGACCTTTCGACCCGCGAGAAGCTAGCAGAGTTTCTGGTGATGGCGAAACCATTTTGCGCATTTATGACCTGAAGTGTTTTAAAAATCGGTGTTACCGGGAAAGGAGAAACAATGCACTTAGTCCAGTATCTCATGTGCGTTACCACACGACATAAGAAGGCACGAGATGCCTACCTGGAAGATTTACAACAGTTGAGGGATACAGAAAAAACCGCCCGCAAGAAAGTGCTCCAGAACAGTAAATATGAAAACGAACTGCTGTTGAACGTAATTGATTCGATCCGAGACAGACCAGTTCGTTTGAAACTGATGTCCTATCACGCCATCGGCATGCTTGCCTATATTCTGAAAGCGAAAATGGCAACTGATCCCTGCATCGAGGGC
The DNA here is from genome assembly GCA_903958085.1 of uncultured Geobacteraceae bacterium. Lineage (GTDB taxonomy): Bacteria > Desulfobacterota > Desulfuromonadia > Geobacterales > Pseudopelobacteraceae > JACRCG01. The sequence goes on along the minus strand of CAJBRY010000369.1, from coordinate 13,324 downwards.
TATGAAATAGTGGATAAGTTGGTCTGTAATCCTGAGCGAACCATTGATTACGTCAAGGCACTCGGAGAGTTGGCAGATGAAGGCTGGATCAGGATATTTGAGCGACAAGGCATGGCCTTTACCGACCAACCGCCATTCTGCTGGTTACAGTCGTATCTCGACCTGGGAGACACTTTCCATCTAGAAATGGGTGAAATACAGAACAGTTGCAACCCGTTTACCACCAATGATGCGTATCTCGATACCGTTTTCTCCTATCTGCATTCAATGATTCAGGACGACGGCACCGTGTATCGCGTCAACGAACCGGAAATCGACCTCGCTACTCTGCAACCAGAGGGATGGTTCAGAAGGATCGTTCAGAGAGTTGATATTTCGACATCGCCGCTACCAGCTGCAGAGGTCCAAAAGAAGTATTCCTTGAGCGTCTACCAGCAATTATTGTTGATAGGCCTGCTGGGAATGCGTGAGGGCGATGTACGTTATGATTTCAGCGCTCCGTCAGATGTTACCTTCCTGTTTGCCCAAGGGCGGATATGCAGAAAGCGCATGAAGGATCATCTGTTTGACAAAAAAAGTCCACTGATGCGGCATCGACTCATTGAAGGGACTAATGGCAAATTCGGTGAATCAGTCCAATTGACTCAAAATGCCATAGCAGCACTTATCGGCAAACCGAAAGGCAAGAGCACAACCCAGGAACTGAAAACCAGAGTTAAGAAACACACCCTCTTTGATGTTGAAACGCCAAAGATGAAAACAGATTCACTCCAGTTACCGCCACCAGTCATGGAGGCAATCAAGTCACTGCTATTCAGTGAATCGCTAAAAGGGAAGCAGATCAGAAAAGGGTGGCAATCATCACTCCCGACAGCCTGGGGATCACCGACCGGCAGTACCGTCTTATTATATGGTCCACCAGGCACCGGCAAGACGTTAACTGCTCAGTATCTCGCTAGTGAACTGAAACGACCGCTTCTAAAGATTGACGCAGCACGAGTGCTCAGTTGTTGGGTCGGAGAGAGTGAGCAGAATGTACGGAGGATCTTCGAGGATTATTTCGACTTGAATAAAGAGTTTGGAAACGCACCCGTATTATTACTCAATGAGGCGGATCAGCTTCTTGGTGCTCGTGGCGCTGGCAGTAACGCCATAGATCGAATGAACAATAATATGCAAAACCTGTTTCTGGAAGGGCTGGAACAATTTTCAGGCATTCTGGTGGCAACCACCAATCGGCGTGATCTGCTCGATGAAGCCTTTAGCAGACGTTTCACCTATAAACTGGAATTGCCGCCACCTGACCGAAACATCAGAATTGCACTCTGGAAAAGCATTCTGCCGATGAAGCGGTTGGCATCTGACGTTGATATATCACAACTTGCCGAAATGGGCTTAACAGGTGGCGAAATTCGTTTGGTAGTTGAGCGAGCTGTTCGGTTACTGGCCTTTCGCGGCATCATCACTATCGACAACAAGACATTGACGGACATTGCCAAAGAAGAGTTGACCAGTCGGATGAAGCGGTACGGCGGCATGAACAAAATCGGCTTTGCCGCCGACAGGAGTTAAATGAATTAGCAGCATGTCACAGCAGCACAAATACAGAGAGGCCCAATTCGTAATCGTTTTGGGCCTTTTCATTTTAAGGGGGTGAGAACCAGAGAAAGCAACGCAAGCAGATAGTCGCAGACACGATGAAGTTCACAATTACCAACCACGAAAGGAGCATCAACCATGAGCACAGCATTAGCCAGAATCGACTTCGACAAGGAGCAGTTGGCAGTTATCGAGAGTCAGTTTTTTCCATCAGGTGCCAGCAAGGCGGAACAGGCCTACTGTTTTTCGGTGGCACGAGAGTTGTGTCTGAATCCGATTACCAAAGAGATCTTCTTCGTTAATCGACGTCAGAAGGTCGGTGACAAGTGGTTCAACAAAGTGGAGCCGATGGTCGGGCGTGATGGTTTTCTCTCCATTGCACATCGTACCAGTCAGTTCGCCGGTATCGAGACATCAGCCGGTATTCGTGAAGTGCCGCAGTTGGAAGAGGGTCAGTGGAAACTCAAATATCAGTTAGTGGCTGAATGCAGTGTCTGGAGAAAAGACAGCCCGAAACCGTTCACTGTTCAGGTTGCTTACAACGAATATTGCCAGAAAACCGCCGAAGGGAATCCGACCAAGTTCTGGGCTGAGAAACCAGAAACAATGCTGAAGAAGGTTGCCGAGAGTCAGGCATTACGCAAGGCATTCAATATTCACGGCGTGTACAGCCCCGAAGAGTTGGGGGCCGGTATGGAGTTATCGAATGGGGATATTGTCACTCAGACCATCGAGGCAGACTGTACCAGAATCGAACCTGACAAATCACATCTCGCTATCGTCAAAAAGCAGCAAGCAGAAGCACCACCCGTGAAACAGTCGAAACGGCAGTCAGCAACTATAGTTGCTCCACCAGTTGTTTTACCGGAGCCGGAACCGATAGCAGACCCAATTGATGAGGACGACGGTTGGCCTGATATGCCGTCACCGGCAGATGGGCAGGTTAATAATGAAAAGACGCTCCAGATTATCGACCTGCTGGAAGGCAAGCATGTTTCCTACGACATTATCATGGACGGCAATGATGGGTGCATCTCCGCTAATTCATTCAACGAGAAGGAGTTGCTAAAGACGAATGGTTTCCGTTGGTCTTCTGATACGAAGCGCTGGATTTTCAAATTCACCAACGAGTCAGCTTAATTGACGAAAGGAGCAGGTCATGGAGCTCATACCATTTTTCGAGACAGCAGTAGCAGCATTAAACAAGGTCAAAAGCGCCGAACTTGGCGACCGAACACAATATATCGGTTCCAGTGATGTCGGATCATGCGCCAGGAAAGTGTATCTATCGAAGAAGAATCCGAAAGAGCACAGTTTCAGCACCATGTTGAAGTTCAGTCGGGGGCATGTGGCCGAAACATTGATTGAGGACATTTTCAATGCTGCTGGTGTGAAGGATCTCTATGACACGCAGGTGGAAGTTAAGCATCCCGACCATCCGCTGAAGGCTCATGTAGATTTTCTGTTTTACTCGGATTTCGACAATACGCCGCAACTCCATGTCATTGAGGTTAAGTCGGTTAACGGCATTCCCGATGAACCATACCCACAATGGATAGATCAGCTGTCATTTCAATTGGGGTTGTTGCGCTTGCAGTATCCCGAAGGGAAGTTGGGTGGTTCTATTCTGGCGATTGATCTGAACGCAGGCAAGATGCACCAGTTCAACGGCTTTGAATACAACGAGTCGTTATTCAATTATCTCTGTAGTCGAGGGTTGTACCTGTTGGACTGCATGGCGGAGAAGGATGAAGCGAAACCGTCCGTATCGCATCTCTGTGGTTTCTGCTCATATCGTTCCGACTGTCCCGCCATGAGTGTGCCCCAAGTGGAGTTACCTCCTGAGATTGAGATGCTTGCCAATAAGTATGTCGAACTGAACAGCGTTAAGAACAATGCTGACAAGCAGTTGAAAAACATCCGCCAGGAGTTGATGGATTTTACGGGGCCAGTCTTCAAGGGGAGAAGCGAGACGGTTGATCTGGTGGTTTCGTCAGTTGCCTCAAGTATGGTGGTGGACAGCAATCTGCTGAAGATCCAGTACCCAGATATATATCCTGAAGTCATGAAGGAACGGGCGGGTTATTCCAAACTGGAATGCAAAGCAGTCAAGTAATCACGATCCAATAACAATTCAATCAAAGAGCGCCCTTGGCCATCACGGTTCAAGGGCGTTTTCATTTGGAGGTCACATGTCAAAGCAAATGCATGGAATATTCGGAACGGATATCAAGTCACGCAGAAAAGTACGGATTCGGAAAAACAGGTTCAGACCGCAGCATACCCGCTGGATGTTTCCTGCAGTCTTTGCCCTGATAACTCTGGCAGTCATTGTTGCCGGAATACGCTGACGATACGCGAAAGGATAACAGTCATGCCTATTGAAAAGGAACAAACTCCAAAATCACGTACCATCAGACTCAAACAGATCAGGGCGGTGTATGAAACGCTGACCATCAAGGAAGAGGATGCCCACTATCTGAAACCAATGACTCGCTTCAGCGCTCCTGAACAGGTGTTCGATACGTTCAGCTTTTTGCGGCAGGAAACCAAGGAGTATTTCTTTGCACTTCATCTGGATGGCAAGAATCGGGTCTGCTGTGTTGATGAAGTGTCAGTCGGGTCTCTGAACCAAAGCATTGTCCATCCACGTGAGGTGTTCAAAACGGCACTGCTCTCATCAGCGGCGGCAATCATTCTTTTGCACAATCATCCTACGGGAGATCCGAACCCGAGCAGAGAGGATATTGAAATAACGAGAAGACTGAAAGAAGCGGGCGACATTCTCGGGGTGAAGGTTCTGGATCATGTCATTATCGGTGACAGCTTTGTTTCATTTGTCGAACGAGGTTTGTTGTAACAAACTCCACATTAACCAACAGGAGAATACAATATATGAAATTCAATCCAGGGCAACTGGTTATGACCAGAGGTGTTAATGATCTGATTGTTGTCAACGAAGAGTTTGCAAAACATGTGTCTCTGTCTTTGAGGCGGCACTTGTCAGGGGACTGGGGTGAACTCTGCGATGAGGACAGAGTCAGCAATGAAATTGCATTGAAGGGCGAAGATCGACTCTTTTCAGCTTACGAAAAAGAAGGGGTATCAAAAATATGGATCATAACTGAATGGGATCGGTCGGTGACTACGGTTTTGTTTCCTGATGAATACTGAAAAGAATGAAGCCCGTCGTTAATTCGGCGGGCTTTCCATTTTGGAGTCTGAACAGTTTTGCAAAATCCTCTCGCTGCTCTCCTACCGATCTTCTCGTGTATGCCAAATCCGAAGTACGATAATTATGGCATCCTGGATTTCATAGCGCATTTCATATCGACCGATGACAATACGCCGGACTTCCCTAGGATCAAACTCATCAAGTTTTTCACCTATTCGTGCTTGTTCCAGAAGTCGATCTGGAGCAGCAGATAGTGATTGCACTGTTTGAGCTGCTGCCTGCTTATTTTTCGTAGCCAGAAACTCATAGAGGCGTACCAAATCTGACAGCGCTTTGCTGGTCCACTTAATTCTCATGAATGCGGAACTGGCAATGGCGTTTCGGTGCCAAGGCTATTCGCCCAATCTGTTACGTCCTGATGGTCAATAATGTTTCCAGCATCAACATCTGCCAATGCCTCAAGAGTTAATCGCCGTCGCTCTTCTTCTTGACCGACCCAGGCGCTTAGAGCTTGCTTTACAATCCAACCGCGTGACCTTTCGAGTCGGGCGGCAATTTGATCTACCTGTTCGGCAAGCGGCAGCGGGATATGTGCTGTTAAAACTTTTGTGGTCATTGTGTTCATAATCTCACCTCCGTATCATACAAATAATCATAGTGATTAAATATGATTATTTCAATCACAAAAGAAGTCAAACTACTTCATCATCGTGTGTCAATCTGGAGTGCACTCTACTTTGCATTTGCCTGATACGTCAATATATGTCAATATAGAGTCAGTTGATTGCATTATTTGACTAAACTGTCAGGGATAAGACATGACTGGACATAAAATAGGTTATATTAGAGTTTCGTCCGCCGAACAGAATACTGAGAGGCAACTTGATGGACTGACAATGGATCGTGTCTTCACCGACAAAATATCTGGTAAGTCTACTGACAGACCTCAACTCCAGGAGATGCTCAGATTTGTTCGTGAGGGAGATCATCTGTTTGTCCACTCAATGGATAGGCTTGCCAGAAATTTGATAGATCTCCGTCAGATGGTTCAGGATATAACTAATCGTGGTATCAAGATCACTTTTGTGAAAGAAGCTCTGACGTTCAACGGCGACGATACTGCAATGTCAGTTCTTCTCTTGTCAGTAATGGGTGCGGTGGCTGAATTTGAACGGTCTATTATTAGGGAGCGGCAGGCTGAAGGAATCCGCATCGCAAAAGTGAAGGGGGTATATAAAGGTCGGAAGGCATCTCTGACTATCGACCAAGCAGAGGAAGTAAGGCAGAAGGTTGCTGCGGGGATTCCGAAAGCAAAAGTTGCGCGTGAATATAAATGTTCCAGGGAAACTCTATATAAATATCTACGTCAAGGAGAAGCATAATGAAGGTTACAGAAAAATCGTTGAAAGCTCGCTGCACTGAGTTGAATCTTGGACCGCTAAGAAATACCACGTTTGGAATCAAGGCTACGAGACTGAACGCCGGTTACACCGTTGAGCTCCAATATCGAGACGCAACACCTCCTCAGATACTTGCTGAATCGGTAACAGCTGCCGAGGCCGCTGCAACAGTTGAGGGCGCAGCAGCAGGTGCCGCAGCTGTGAAAGTTGCCGGCCTTGATAAGCCAGAGTTTGTTACAAGGGATACATTCATCCGCCAGGCGGCAGAAAGATGTCCGAAATGTGCAACAAAAGATATTTTCAGCGGACATATTTCAGTCGATAAAGGGTCGATGATCCAAAAGTGTTCGTGCCAACGGTGCGGGTTAGCATGGAATAGCATATACCGCCTTGATGATTATGAATTGTCTTTGCCGGTGTCAGAAATGGTTGAACGGTGAAAACCAATAATACAAAAGTCCCAGAGAAACGTTATATAAATATCGCCGTCAATTAGGGGCCGCTTATAGGGTACAATTTTGTCGCACGAAATCATACCTGTTACAGTTGCGGGTACCCCATGGATGACCATTTTTAAACCCATTGAGAGTAACTTTGGTCGTAGGTGAGACCTCATCAAAGGACAAGGCCTTTAAGTAGGAAAATTTAAAGTTGCCTATTCAAACTCGAGGTGCAACAAGAGGTTCCCATCGTAATAATAAAAACTCCAACGCATAACTTCGATAGTTCACTTCTAATTACTCTGTAAAATTCTCAAGATCTGGTGTATAAATTCCTTCTTAATGAAAAACGAAATTCATCCGCGTGTCGCACACTTTTGTAACAAGACAAAGGAGTCTTGAATCATGCTAAAAAACCTAAAAATTGGGACAAAAATGTTGATCATGCTGCTGTTGCCGATTGTGGGCATGCTCTATTTTGCCGCAAAGGATGTTGCCTCACGTTATGACGTCGCCAAAAACTCAGAATCATCAAAAATCCAGGCATCACTTGCAGTAGCGACTAGTTCCTTGATCCATGAACTTCAGAAAGAACGTGGTATGACAGCCGGATACCTGGCTTCCAAGGGCGAGAAATTCAAGTCGGAATTGTCGAAACAGCGCGAGGAGACCAATAGCCGGGTAAAAAAACTGAATGAATTTGTTGCCGCCAATACTGCTCGTTTGGAACTGGTTAAAACTCCACTTGGCCAAGCAGGTAGCAAACTGGAAAAACTCTCTGACATCAGAAGTAATGCAGATGGTCTTAAGTTGGAAGGCAAGGAATCCTTTGCATTCTATACTCAAGCCATCGGCAGCTATATGGATATAATTTCTTCAATTGCCACAACAAGCAATCAGGCAGATGTAGTAGCTGACGCTGTTACTTACTTCTCTTTTCTGAACCTGAAAGAACAGGCTGGCCGTGAACGTGCAACATTAAATGCAGTTCTCAGCGCCGGACGTTTTGAAGACGAAACCTATCGGCGCTTCCTGGGTGTCATTGCTGCTCAGAATGAGCATTTTGCCATGTTCTCAAAGTTTGCTCACCAGCAACTACTCACCTATACGAAGGAAAAACTGAATACACCTGCTGCTGCCAAGGTTGATGAGATGCGTGCAGCAGTTCTGGCAAAATCTTCAACTGGTGAATTTGGGATTGCACCGGAACTGTGGTTCTCGACGATCACAGAGAAGATCAACTCAATGAAAGAAGTGGAAGATCATCTATCAAAACATCTCATTGAAGGGGCTGATGAACTGGATTCATCAGCTAAGCGATCTCTAGGTATCAGTATTGCCATTGCACTGACAATGACTTTAGCGGCTTTGACAATCGGCTTTATGCTGTTTGCCAGTATCAGGCGACCGCTGAAAAGTATGGTATCTGTTTTGAAGGATATTGCAGAGGGAGAGGGAGATCTCACCCGACGTCTTGATGAAAATCGTCATGACGAATTTGGTGAGGTATGTCACTGGTTCAACAAATTTGTTGAGAACATGCACAGTATCATTTCACAGGTTTCCAGCACAACACAGCAGGTAACAACTTCTGCAGCTCAACTTCATAGTACTGCTGAACAGATTGCAACCGCCGCCGAAGAGGTCGCATGCCAATCAACCACAGTAGCAACAGCCAGCGAAGAGATGTCAGCAACATCTAACGACATATCACACAACTGTACATTGGCTGCCGAAGTAGCCAATCGTGCTACTGATAATGCAAAGGGTGGCGCTCACGTAGTGCAGCAGACTCTGGTAGGAATGCAAAATATTGCTGAACGGGTCAGGGAATCAGCCCATACGGTAGAGAGCTTAGGGGCCCGTTCAGATCAAATTGGCGCAATTGTGGGCACGATTGAAGATATTGCAGACCAGACCAACCTTCTGGCACTTAATGCTGCAATTGAGGCCGCTCGTGCTGGAGAACAAGGCAGAGGTTTTGCTGTTGTTGCCGATGAAGTTAGAGCCTTGGCTGAACGTACCACGAGGGCGACCAAAGAGATCGGAACAATGATCAAGGGAATACAGCAAGAAACGAGCGGGGCAGTAACGAGCATGGAAAATGGCGTCACTGAGGTTGAGCGAGGCATGGAAAGCTCTCGCAAATCCGGTGAGGCTCTGCAGCAGATCTTAGATGCAATCAATGACGTCACTATACAGGTTCACCAGATAGCAACTGCAGCTGAAGAGCAGACAGCCGTTACTGGCGAAATTTCATCCAACATCAACCAGATAACGGATGTTGTCCAAGAAACAGCAAGCGGAGCCCATGATACGGCCAAAGCGGCATCAGCACTCAACCGGTTGGCAAGCGATCTTGAACAACTGGTAGGTCGATTCAAGTTGTAAGATTGCTTAAAGAATACCCTCAGCCCAAAAGGCACTTTGACCTATTCTGTCAAGGTGCCTTTTAGTTTTTCCAAGGACCTCCATCAATCACAGCCTCGAATACAGACGGTAGGTTGATGAAAGTCAGGATGTAATAGCCTTTGACCATCCACATTACTTCTACAACTGATAACCAACCCCGGCAAATTGTATATTGGCCGAATCGCCACATCGTGGAGGCGAAACAGCATGAACCCCGCCACATTCTGGGCAACTTGCCACAAAGGTGCCTAGAGTGAATGCGGCTCCACATCCCTGACACTCCGTCGGCAGTCCACCACCTGGCAACGATTGATTTTTTAGTGCGCCACCATGAGCAAGTGATACAAATTCAACCAGATCTCTTCCTTCAGCAAACGGCCCTGCTCCTGCAGAATGACCACATCCGCAATTTCCCATTGTTATCTCCTTATTATTGACTCAGTCTCGCGATGAATCTGGATTTTATGTCGAGCGGTTGTTACAACAGTTTTTCCTTCACCCTTTAACTTTTTACTGCGCAAAACAGCACGAATACTAAAAAAGCCTCCCGTGGCAGTTAAGCTCCATATTGTTACTGTTACTGCAATTTCACTTATGGTAAGCATCACACATCTCCAATATTCAAACTATTCATGTTCGTATTGCGAAACAATAGCTTGATAACGGCTGCTAAATTCCGGAGTCATTTGAGTTTCAGCGGTTTGATACCCCTGCAGAATTTCAGGACGCATGTTTTCCGGTATTACTCGTTCCGCTAGCGGATAGAGGATATCATCTTCCTTGCTGATGTGATCACGCAGCAAAGCAGCATAACCAAGGGCATTATCAGCAATTGCCTGATAAGTGTCCGTACGCCCAGTCTGTGCCTCAATGACAGCTAAGTCCATTGCCCTGACAAAGCTGCGGCCTAGATCATGTTCCATCAGCATGGCGGCCACCGGACTGTTCTCCTTTGGCATACCATTTTCAATCAAAGCCTTAAAGAGAACATCCTCTTCTTTGGCATGGTGAAAGCGGTCGGCAAATTGACGGATAAAGTCAATTCCATCAATATAGAATTGCCAGTTGAGATAGGTCCCAGCAGCCGTCTTTGGCGCATTTTTTTCAAGCAATGCAATCATCCGAATAATCAATCGATGTTCATCAACTAATGCCTGAGTGATGTTTGCTCTCATCAGTTTCTCCTGTTGCCATCGATGCCAACGATTACTGTTTCCAGTGGAATATTCTGGCCGCTTTTTTGAATCGCTTCTTTCACCATGATATCCAAGCCACGGCAGCAAGGTACTTCCATAATTGCCACGGTGACACGAGGAGTATTGTTTGCCGAAAAAATCTGAGCCAACTTATCGACGTAGTTAGTAGTGTCATCAAGCTTCGGACAGGCAATCGCCAATGCATTGCCCTTAAGCAAATCCTGATGCATACTTCCCATGGCAAAAGCCACGCAGTCAGCACAAACCAGGATTTCTGCATCCTTGAAATACGGTGCAGATGGCGGAACCAAATGGAGTTGCACCGGCCACTGCCTTAGTTCAGAGACAGCTTTTACGCTGTTAGTATCATCTGTTGCTGGCCGATCAATTACTTTAGCCATACTGCCGGGGCAGCCACATCCAAGATTTCCCATGATTTAGTCTCCTTTTTCAGCTAAATGTTCGTTGATTTCCTGCTCAATTTTTGCTTCATCTTGCTTAGATAATCCGTGGATGGATACTACGTCCTTCAGCAGACAGATACCTACTTTACAGGTGGTGCAGCTGATGTCGTAACGGGCGAGGATTTCGCCGATCTCCGGGTAGGTCTGCATCACATCTTGTATCGCTTTATCACCAAGATCATTGTTGAAATTCATTGAGAACCTCCACGCTCTGTTATGAATTAACCTTAGCGCAATGATTGGCGAAAGAGTTTGATGTGGGTCAACAAAGTAACTTAATTTTCGTAGGTAGAATTGCAGATATAACTGGAGAAGAATGCGGCTACGAGGATTTTACAACATATGGTAATGACGTGAGTTATAGTTGTTCACAGAAAGCTTTGATGATTCCACAATAAGCTGATACGCAACTTGCAAACTACTTCGAATGAAATTTAAGGATTTTGGCAACTTCTTGCTGCATGTTTTTTGTGTCGATCTTTGTCCATGACAATAGTGAGCCCCAGGTATTAGTTCCAGCATTTACTTCAAGATAGATTTGTTTGACCGACTGTTTCGTCTTAGTAGCGATAACGGTGGCGATAATCAATTCTTGGTTAGAAGCACCCGCTTTACGCATGTCGGCCAAATCTCTTTCACCCAGCAATTGGTCCTTGAGGAAAAGCTCATCAACCACCACTTCTGATAATCGTTCAGTCGGTACATTTGCATTGAGGACATTTAAAAATCGCGCTCCCAAGGATTTCGGAGGGAGATTCATTGACGCGACGACATTCTTCCACGAATCACCCTTCGATTTGGCCTGGAGCATGCTGTCCGGGGTCTTGCCGGCTTTAGAGGCGACCCAGTAGGCTACCCAAAGATCGTCAGGAGAAGTGCCCTGCTGTTTTTTCAGCACGATACTCTTCTTGTCCGTATTAAAGACTATGGCAAAGAAGGAGTTTTGCGTAGAGGCTAAAAAATACGCATCGGCAGCTGCTGGATGCGCGGCATCGAAAGAACGGTCGGTAAAGCAATGACATGTAATAGCGGGTATGGCGTATGCCGAAAGCGGAAATGTGAAAATCGCAACAATATAGAGAAGTATTTTAGTACCGGTAATGAGATGCATAAGAGACCTATAACCACTGTTTATGGGCTTGCTATGGATACATTATCTGCTGGAAACCCCTGAGGAAATCCATCGTGAAATTTACGCCGGCAAAAGCTCCGATCATGCCTACCACGTTGATAACCACGGAGAGTTTCATCTTTTTAGCCTTCCAGGCAAGCGGGAACAGCGTGAATGACATCAGCCCATAGAGGGCCAGGGTCAGCAGTAGTGCCGAAACCGGCAACCTGTTGACAACACTCACCCTATCCACAAACGAAAGCACCACGGTAATCCCCGCTGCCCAGAGTAGCATTGTGTTCCTGTTTTCGATAATTCCAGACTTGAAGACAATATACCAGGCGACCGGTTTTAATAAGAATAATGCTAACAAAAACATATAATTCTCCTTAGTATCACTTTGCTTGGAGTGGACTTTGTTCTTCCGCCAGTGTTCCGATGCTATCTCATGCGTTGCAGAATTGTATTGCAACCGTCAAACTCAATGACTCAGACTCTGGACAAGAGGGATGAGCCGTTGATAGTCGGAATAACTCAACGAGCTCTGCCAGTGCCCGCTGACCATTCCTGCACCGATCCCCACCATGAATATGAACACCACCACAGCAGGAAAAACCCACACAGGCAGCGGTCGCTTCCAGAAAACCGGTTGCATGGCGAGAACATTTCTCTCTGGGCAATGTGCCACACAGGTCAGGCACCCGGTGCACTCAGGCGAAGAAACTGCAGTGCTGGAATGTACTGCAAGACCTGAAGGGCAAGCTGCGGAACAGATTTGACAACCAGTACAGTCGACCGCGTTCCGACGGATTTTGAAAGGGCTCATGGCACTTAGAAGCCCCAGCAGCGCGCCATAGGGGCAGAGATAGCGACACCAGAACATCTTATAAAAGAGGGACAAAAAGGCCAGAACAGCCAGGACCACCATTGTTGTCCCGGACATTCTGGTAAAAAAGTGGAGCATCTTGACATCGCTGACGGCCCAGTAGGGAGCATCCAGGAACTTGCTTACTTTTTCGCCTGACATCCCGATCAGGATAAATACCAGGAACAGCAGAAGCAGAATATATTTAATGCCTCGCAATAGAATGTCGGGCCAAAACCAGATACGGAAATTGTGCCCGAACACCTTCCGGCCAAGTTTGTACACCACTTCTGAGAGAGTACCGACAGGACAGAGCCAAGAACAGAAGGATTTTTTGGCAAGCAGGCTCATGAGCAGAATCGTCAGAAAAATAACCAGTGCCGCAGGATGAACAGAATGAATTTCTCCGGAAACCAGCCAATGTTTCAAGCTGGTCAGAGCACCGATGGGCAGGAAACCTTCCACACCTGGCGGGCGGGAAATCAGGGGTGAGGTTGCACCGCTTTCAACTGAGTTGACAAACATTCCGAAACGGATGCCAATCCCTGCTACCCACAACAGAAAGCACCATTGCACAACAGTACGTATGGTGCCGGCAGATTTTGTTGGAATTCCATCCATGTAAATTATTCTCCTCTTCGCATCATTCTGTTTTACTTAAC
>CAJBRY010000368.1 GCA_903958085.1 uncultured Geobacteraceae bacterium | reverse complement strand
CCTTATTAAATTGACTAATCATCTGCTCGAGTAAGTGTTCCTCCCCTCCCCTGCGTGAGAGATTATATGTGGCAGGATAAAGATAACCTTCAGCAGTGGGCTCAGAAATGCCCATGCGTGACAAAAATACTCTATCCCGACATTTTTTTAGAAAGGCCTCTTTACTTATGTATCCTTTCTGCTCCAGCAACTCGGCAGCCTGATAGATGGAATAACCTTCCGGCAGTGAAAATCTGCGATAATCAACATCGCCTGAAACAAGTTTATTTAGAATCTCAGTTGCCGTCATGCCATTATTAAATTCATATTCCCCGGCTTTAAGACGGTGTGCCTGACCGCGGATTCGTGTTAAGAGAACAAAATGCAATGAACTGCGAATAACACCGGCAGTCTTAAGATCGTTAGCCAACTTTCTGATGCCACCACCAGGAGGGAATGTAATTATTTGTAAAGATGAACCGTTTCCGTTGGGTAAAAACAGGCAGGCAAAATACCAAAAAAGAACCAGGATCAAAACGACACGGATTGAAATAATTGTGATGGACTTGTAAGAAAAGTTTAAAGAGTTCATATTCGCATTATGTAAACAAATATATGTTGCGTCAAGTGATTCGGACCATTAATTGTTTGTCTCAAGCCATGAAAGTATTCTGTCTAAACTGGAGAATCCTTTGAAAACATCTATATACCCGGAATCTGTAAATATGCCATTCAATTATTCATCAATTCGAGATGATTTTAAATTTCTAACACCAGACATACAACAGTCACAAAAAGGTGGGTTCTGGATTATCATCCATGGCAATTCGGTTGTCATGAAAAAAGCGGGAACTGGTACAGCATCCGAACTTCCCTTCGGCAATTTACCATCTTCACTTGCTCCCAAAGAAGAACCACTCTGTTTCGGTTTATGGCAAGGCAAACCAATCCATGTTTTTTCAATAAGCAGCAACATTCCGCTGCCAATAGAATATATTTCAGAGCCATTTAACTCAACTGACGAACTAATTGATATTCAGAACCTTACAATTGCAGGACTGGGCAAACAAATCCTGCACTGGATGCGTCATAGTTGCAACTGTTCAAAATGTGGCAGCTTAACAGAACATATTCCGTTAAGCTGGGGTAAACGCTGCACATCCTGCATGTTCGAACATTTCCCTCATATACACCCCTGCTCTATTGTCCTTGTTAAACGAGGAAGCGAACTCTTGCTGACTCGCAAATCGGAATGGCCGGCAGGACGGTATAGCCTTGTTGCAGGTTTTCTTGATTTCGGAGAATCACTGGAGGAGTGCGCTATTAGGGAGGTACTGGAAGAAACCGGAATAAGCATTACCAACGTCAGATATGTAGGCAGCCAGAACTGGCCCTTTCCTTCACAGCTTATGGCCGGTTTTGTAGCGGATTACGCAGGCGGAGATATCAAGGTTGACACAAATGAACTTGAAGATGCATGCTGGTTTGCTGCCGACTCTCTTCCTTCGCTCCCTTCACGTAGAAGCATTGCCAGATGGATTATTGACAACTTTAAATAACCTATGCCAAACCTTATTTGCGGCAGTGATTGTATTTATACTATATTCAACCGCCTATAATTGCTGACATAAAATATTCGGCACATTACTTGCTGAACATTTGATGACACATCATTTCCATGTTGTAGATTGCGGAGGCTGGAATGAAAATATTTATTTTAATTATGGCCGTAGTTTTCACTATTCCCGGATTTTCAACCGCAGCTTTAATTAATCCTGCCAGAATCAATCTGATTGATGGTGATGTAATGTTCCGAACACCTGACTCAGACGAATGGCTCCATGCATCTGTAAACACACCTCTTGATGAGGGTGACGCTCTATGGGCTCCTGAAGGCAGCAAAACCGAAGTTCAACTTGGCGACGGCTCTATAGTTCGCCTTGACGAGGGTTCTCAACTGGACCTACTTGCTATTGAAAATGGTTTTACTCATTTGCATCTGGCAAGCGGCAAGCTTTACCTACGCAGCTCAAAAAATGCAGGAAAGAATTCTCTACAGATTGATGCGGATGACACAACGATTCTTCCTGATGCCCGAACCAGGCTCCGCATTGATATTTTGCCGGACAGTCAGGAAGATGTCGCAATATTCAAAGGCTCTGCTTATGTGGAAGGTAACGGCAGTCGGACAAAAGTCCGGGCAGGTGAACACATTGCACTTGAGGAAGGACACAGCGAACTTCTACCACTTAATTCACCAGACAGTTGGGAAATGTGGAATAGCGAACGTGATAAGGTTCAATCGCGCGCAGCTTCAGCTGAATCAAATCTACCAGACGAATTACATGCATTTTCCGGAGAACTTGACTCACATGGCAGTTGGGAAAGAGTACCTGAATATGGCATGGTCTGGCGTCCAACCGTTGTTATTTCTGATAACTGGGCTCCTTATCAAAGTGGGCGGTGGATTTGGAAAGGTAATGACTACGTCTGGATTTCATACGAAAGTTGGGGTTGGGCACCATACCATTACGGTCGATGGGCCGTAGTAAGTGGTTTTGGATGGTGCTGGGTACCACCGGTTCGCGGTGACATATACTGGGGACCGGGATACGTCGGGTGGTACAGAACTGAAAGTCATGTTGGATGGACTCCACTGGCTCCCGGTGAAACTTTCTATGGACACAGAAATTATGGAAGGCATAGCGTTAATGTTGCAAACAATTCTGTTAGCAGCGCAACTATTGTGTATAAAAATAGAAACGCACATGGAGGTTTCAGCCTCCTCCTGCAAAATGATTTTCTTAATGGAAGAGCACAGTTTCAGAAACCGCCTAACAATACTGCGGTTTCAATTTCCGTATCTCTTGGCAGTCCGCGTATTCAACCGATTCGGGAAACACGTATGCCAATCGTAAGACATACGCCACCGAGAGTCGTTCCAGCAATTATCAAGCATCAGGATAGAAACTCCTTAAAAACGCGTTTTCCACGCTTAATGCCAGATAATGACAAACAACATAGACCACAACCCGCCATTGTAACGTCTTCACATATAAGGCCTGCAGAGCCTGCAAAACCGCCTGTTCAAACAATACCTAGACAAAAAGCTGAGGTTGAAAACAGATCAAATCGATCACATGCACCTGAAACAATAAACAGAGGCCATAATTCATCTGGCAATTTGTCTGAAAAGCGCAACATACCTGCTGCTGATCATAAGCCTGTTCCGCCGGCGCAAGCAGTCAAACAGAGAGAATTTAAGCAGAAAAAAGTATGGAAAGTCACAACAACTGATCAGGGGGAAAAGGACCAGAAAGATAATAAGGAACATAAGGGCAAGAAATAAGAATGGTTATTGACTGGAATAACATAGATACCGTACTTCTTGATATGGATGGAACAATTCTTGATCGCCATTTTGATGATAATTTCTGGCTGGAGCATGTACCTGAACGATGGAGCCATCTAAACCGAACCACACTTGAATATGCCAAGGAGCATCTATACAGCCTGTTTCGCAGTCAGGAAAACACTCTGAACTGGACTGATCTTGATTTTTGGTCGGATCGCCTTAAATTAGACATTCCTGTTCTCAAGAAGGAGGTAGAACACCTTATTGCGGTGCATCCTTATGTAATAGAGTTTCTGCTGTTTTTGAAACATAACGGAAAATCTGTCTGGCTGGTAACTAACGCGCATTCCAAAACTCTTGATCTAAAAATGAAAAGCACCCAAATCGGGCCATATTTTGATGGAATTATTTCTGCGCATCAGGTGGGACTGCCAAAAGAAGATGATAACTTCTGGGAACAATTACTGAAACATATAAATTATGATCCATCAAGAACAATGCTTGGAGAGGACAGCGAAACAAATCTAACAACGGCAGAAAAATTCTCCATTCGCTATCTTATATACATAAGCCGCTTCAGCTCAAAAATTGAACCAAGACCTTCGGCAAAATTCACTACGATAGACTACTTCAACAAACTTATCCCGCAAGAAGGAAGCTGCATTGTAACAATATTGTAATAAAAAACGGCGACTGAGAGACATTTATCACTCAGACGCCACTTTTTTTAATAGGGTTTACATCCTGCTCAAAATCGTCCTGAACTTTTCAAGCTTTGAAGCCCCCTCTTCTATCAAACGGATCAGATCTTTTCTGGCCCCGCCAGCAGCATCTTTTCCTTTTTCCAGCAAATCATCTGTTTTTTCACCAATGGCTTCAACCAGGCTCGAAACATTTGCAGTTAGATCGTCAACAACCTCATCTGCGCGGTTGCGGGCTTTTTTGGTATAACGAAGAATATCTTTTCTTGTTTTGCTCCCTGATTGAGGTGCAAACAGTAGAGCGATGCCAGCTCCAATGACACCACCTGCAAAAACCAGCAAAGCCGCAGCAGCAAACGCAATAAAGGCAGCGTCGGAAATTTTGGACGGGTCGTCATGCAAAAGTTTGAAGATGGCGACCAGTGATTCGATGGCCAGCGACACGATCACCACAACCAGAAAGCGCGATAACACACGGCGGGAACGGGCTGCTGCACCAAGGCGTGTGGTGTGCTCGAACTCCTCTTCAATGATGGTCTGTGCCAGTTCCATGGCAGCCATCGCGATGGTCAGCATGGCGATGCAATCGAGAATCACATCAAAGCGTTTGGTCAACGTCAGCGCCTCGCTTGGCTGCACCGCCCGCCAAAGCTCGATGCCTGAAAACGCGATCAAGGCGACAGCGCAGCCAGCAAACAGGACGACGATAACCACGAATCCCATCGCAAAGAAACGTTCAGAAAATTTGATGACAGACATGGCGTTTTGCTTGAAATTTAGGACAACCAACGGACTTGGTGGGCCCGTTTTCAGGTTGTCAACACTAACACAATCACATAACAGAAAGCCTAGGCCATGAGCACCTCACCCCAACGTCCGCTGGTTTTGATCACTGGCGCAACCGGCAACCTGGGTCAGTCTTTGGCACACGCGCTGCGGGATAGCTACCAAGTGGTGGGGTTGGACCGCAAGGGGCAAAGCGGCGCGTTCCCCAT
>CAJBRY010000367.1 GCA_903958085.1 uncultured Geobacteraceae bacterium | reverse complement strand
GGCCTTCAACGATATTAAAGATCCCAAAAGTGCGAAATTCGTACTAAAAAAACTGGTTGAGACCTTTCCAAAAAGTGAAGAAGCCAATAAAGCCAATGCAATACTAAAGGAGATGGAATAAAAGAAGGTTTGCTTTGCGACTCTTTAGCTATTGTATTCATGAAGATACATCATCGAAAGTTTGGCCCTGCTTTCAAGGCAGTTCGGACATAGCTCGCCGTAATCCTGCCAGACTTCAGCTGCCAGCCATTCGCCAGCTTCGGCATACTCTGATTTTACAGCGCCTTCATCATACTCTTTCTTACACATACTGCAGATTCTCATAATTTTCCTGATAACATAGCAAGAGTCCGATTGTGCTCACTTTTTAGCTTTTCCTGATCTGTCGTGGCAATGATACTCCACGGCATAAGTTCATCTGATGCAAATGTCCGATAAACATACGAGTCGGTATCAATTCCAGAGTTTTTTGCAGCTTTTTTGAGGTTTGCCCCATTTGCCATCTCTATCAGCAGGGGTGATAAGCGACGGTCACCACGTGACAGAAGTGCCTGAAGATATGATTCCCGCAGGCTTTCAATTTTCAGCTTTACATTTGATAATCGCCGCAGGCGACTATCCAACTGTTTGACCTTGCGTTCAAGCAAGGGAAGCATTTCCATGCCAAACCATTGAAATGGTGTAAATGGTTTAGGTATGAATGGGTTTACTGATACGGTTATTTCACCGAGTCTCTTATTAGTACGTCCACGTTCAATAATTCGTTCGCGTATTTTTTCTACCAGAAGAATCAACTCCTCAAGGTCGTTGTCAGTTTCTCCCGGCAGACCGATAATAAAATATAGCTTAAGATTGAGGATGTCTCGCGAAGTCAGCATATCGCAGGCGTCAAGAATTTGCCTTTCAGTAAGGTTTTTGCGCATTATATCACGTATGCGCTGAGACCCGCCTTCCGGTGCCAGAGAAATTGTTTTATGGCCGCTCGCAATAAGAGCATCAAGCATGTCTGGATCAATCCTGTCAATACGCAGCGAAGAGACTGAAGCCTTGCCGCCCTTTTCAACAATATATCTACAAAGCTTGCCTAGCTCTGCATGGTCAGAGACGGCCGCACCCACAAGTCCTATTTTCCCGCGATATCTTAGTCCTTCATCGACCAGTTTGATAATCTTCTTGTAAGGCTGCTGGCGAAAATTTCCATAGATAAATCCGGAACTGCAGAAACGGCAGCCGCGTGGACAACCCCGACTTACTTCTATGAGAAACATCTCACCGAATTCAGTGTTCTCGGTCAGTATCTGTGTTGATGAAGGGGAATATTGTTCAAGAGATACCGTATTACGAGTTACGGGGAAGGACACACCATGCTTGGTATCGTAACCTGCCAGACTTCCAGCTGCATAGCGAGGGTTATAAAAAGCAGGAACGTATATACCCGGAACGGCTGAAAGTGCCTGAAGCAAGCCGTCTCTGCCGTTATCAACAGGAGACAGCAAGGTTTTTACTATTTCGGGAATTACATTTTCTCCTTCACCTACGCAGATGGCATCAATGAAATCTGCAACCGGTTCAGGATTAATTATGAAGGCTGCACCGCCTGCAATAACCAAAGGGTCGGAATGACTGCGGTTTTTGGAGTATGGGGGGATGCGTGAGAGGTTCAGGATAAGTGGAATATTCAGGTAGTCCGGTTCAAAAGATGTTGAAAAGGCGATTACGTCAAAGTTAGCCAGTGGGGTTGATGTTTCCAGAGAGAGTAAAGCTGTGTTGCTCCGAAGATACTCATCCAATTCCTCCCGGTCAGGAAGAAATCCCCGCTCACATCGGATATCGCATGAAGTGGTGAGAAGCGAATAAAGCGTCTGAAAGCCTAGACTGCTCATCCCGATCTTATAGCGATTTGGGTAGACAATACAAACTGACAACTGCCCGACTCTTGCTTGCGGGGATAGGTTGGTCTCAGCCTGAAGCAGTTTTTTATGAAGTTGACGTATGTTCAACCCCATGATAACTGGGCAAGTTGCTGAAAAATGCAAAAAAGCAAAGTATATGTTCTGAGCTATGGACAAGCGATGGCACGGAGGCCGGCACGGTTCGAGTTGCCGACCTGAACCCCGGGGCCGGCGATGG
>CAJBRY010000366.1 GCA_903958085.1 uncultured Geobacteraceae bacterium | reverse complement strand
GTTAAGACCAGTGCCAGAGGCGACGGTAGCACGAGCAATCGCACCGCGAGTCAGCGACACGAAGTCGCCGTAGAAAATGCTGGTGCCATAAGCGTAGGGGATTTCGTACATGCGGGTAGAACCTGCAAATACTTGACCACCTAGCAAATTCACCGGCTTCAGCCCATATGGGGCCGCAACAACGGGATAAGCCATTTAAGACTCCTTTACTTAGAACCTGTACCAAATCCGCTTCCGCGACTGATTGTGGACTTTCGTTCAGCAAACAGAGGCATACGCGGGTCATTATTTCTCATCAAGTGGTTGTCCACTGATTCCATCTGATTTGACGCTTGCTTTTCATAGTATTCAGCCATAGCTTGCATCCGTTCTTCGGGCATTTTGCAGAGCATAAGCCCACCAACTTCAACGTTGCCAGTGACTGCATGACCAGTAATCATCAGTTCAGGATGGTCTGCCGCCTTCACAGGTTCCCAGCCATCGCGCATCTTTCGACTTACGTTAGTAGGTTCCGACTGCCCTAGTACGTGTGTCGCTACCCAGCGATACACATAACCCGGTTCAGGTGTTGGATCAGGCAATGCACTCGATGGTGTATATACATATCGAGCAGTTTTTTCGCGTGAAGTAATATCACGAGGGGTGCGATTTTCAGCCATCTTAATTCTCCAATTTAGCTACTTGAGCAGCGTACTGCTGCGGTGTTAATCCAAACTTCTTAGCCAACGCAACCTGCGTACTACTAAGTTGGACTTTCTTTACTCCTGACGAACGTGACGCAGAAGCAACTACCGACGAAGGACGCTTTGAAGAATTCTTAGACCTGTCTTCCTCTCCAAATACCTCTGGAAATTTAGACTTTACGCGAGCATCAATTTGCTCGAAGTATTCATCTGATCGCGGGTCAACGCCCGAATTGACTAGCTTTTGGTGCAGCCCTAGTGCCATGCTGGTGACTTCTTCAAAACCTGCTGTGCCAAACCACTGGTTTTTTGCCTGCCAGCGCAGTGTCTTTTCGTCCGGTTTAACTTGCTCAGGTGCTGATTGTTGTATTTTTACACTATCTCCTTGTTCTTGTAAAGAGGTAGGGCGAAAATTATTTGCAGCTTGAATCTTGAGTTTGGATTCAGTTAATGCTTCCTGTGCTGCAAGAACTGCGTCTGAATCTCCTGACTCATATGCTTCTTTGTATTTACGCTTAACCATTTCATGCTCTGCCTCTGCGGCTTGCCTAATGGTTTGAGCGTAATGTTTAGAGCCGTTATCAACTGCTCCTTTGAGCCTGCGGTTTTCATCCAGAAGGTGTTGCGCCATGCGCTCCAACTCCTGCTTTTCCCGCATCGTTGATTCTTTAACCCGGCGCTCATCGTGTCGAGCATGGGTTAGCTCTTTTATTCGGTTGCGAACTTTGTCCGAATAGGACTCTAGTTCATCATCAGTTGGCTCTTCAACTGCTTTGTCTAGTGGCTTTCGGCCTTTGTCACGATCTGGGGTGTCGTCAACAATTTCAATCTCAATCTCGCCGCCGTCAGCTTTTTCTTCTGGTTCTATCTCATCTGGGAACTTGAATTCATCTGCCATGTTTTACTCCATTAAGCGCGGGTAATTCCGCGAGGATCGTCGATAACGCATTCAACTTGGTCGTCGTTAATGACCCGGAACTCCTTACCGTAGATTTTCATTCGCGTACCAGAGTAGGTACGAACAAGCACGAAGTCACCCGGTTTACACCATGCGCCACTAGGGAACTTGGCTTTATCACCGTATGCGTCGGGACCGACTTTCAAAACAAACAACACAGTGGTAGCGTGTTCTTCAGTTTTGCGAAACGCATCTGCCTTGATAAGAGCAGAGTTTTCAAACGTGTCGGATACGTCTGGGACAATACAAAGAACCTTATAGCCAGTCGGTTCAGGCAATTGTGTCGCCTTCTCTTCTGGAGAATCAGTCTCTTTGGGTTGCTCTTTAGGTTGGATGGTTGCGGGTAGAACCATACCGGGAGGCAGAATGATATTACTCATCTAGTTTTTCGACTTTCTCAAGCAGGTCCATTACATGACGCTCTGCAAGGCTTAGGCCCTGAATCACCCCGCAGAGTTTTTGGTATTCGTCAAAGTTGCGACAGATTCCACTAGCCAAATCATCAGCATAGTTGTTCATGTCGGTGCGTATTTTTTCGCGCAATACACGAGCGAAGTCTTGAATCACATCTCACCTTTGGTTGCATTAAGAGCCGTTGTACGAGCTTGGTGGTCTTGCTTGGCTTTCTCTTTTGCCACATCAATCCCAAGTCGAATACCTGCTTCTTCCTGTTGTGCGGTCATCTTGGCTTTGCTCTCATTTATCTGAGCGCCGACACGCATTGACTCAAGTTGCAGATGTCCTTCCAGTTTCTGTTGCTCAAGTTCAATCTGATCTTGTTTTGCAGCAGCATCCAGCATTACCTTCTGTGCAGCCAACTGAAGTTTCTGGGTTTCCAGTTGAGCTTTCTGTTGGGCAATCTGCGCTTTCAGTTGCTGGTCCTGCATCTTCATCTGCTGATCTTGCATCTGCATCTGAACCAGCGGGTCTTGAGACTGCTGTTGAGATTGCTGTTGAGCCTGTTGAGCTTTATTAGTCTGGAGGACTTGATTGGCTGCTTGAGCCATCATTCCAGACAGGGCAAATTCAATCTCTGCTGGCAGCTTCTCATCTTGCGGAGGTAGAGACATACCCAACTGCTGTTCAATTTGTTGCCTATAAGCAAACCCAGCGTGATCTGCTACGTGCGCCATAAGAGCAGCAGAGATAGCCTGAGCTTTGGGGTTCTGTCCAATAGAAGCAGCAACAATTGGGTCTTGAACCAGCGACATATGCACTTGTATATGAGACTTGTGGTCTTGATACATAAATGCTTTAACAGGCTTTTCGTTCAGAATTGCCATGTTTTCTGTTACTGGATCAAGAGGTTTCTGGTCATCTGGGAGAGGAACCAGCTTATCTGCGTCCTTAATACCCAGAACTTCCAGCATATTCCTGTGGAGTTGCGGCATATCGTAGATAGCGGGAGCCATTGCAGCCATCTGCATGACCGCTTGATATTGCACAACCCGCTGACTCATAGTGGCTGCGTTTGGATCACTTACTGGAATGATGTCCAGATGTTCGTAATCCTCAACCTTGGCCCTACGCTCACCTTTGTCTGGATCGTAGTCATAGTCAGGGTCGGTGTAGTCCCGAATAATGCCAGCCAGCAGGCGAAGCTCTTGTTTAAATGCGTAGTGCATCCGAGCCTGAACCGCAGACATAACCTTTAGCTGACGTTCCAGAAGCGCCAGCGTGGTTCCTACTGGGGCTTGTGCTGACATATCACTGATCTTCATATCAGCGGTGGCAGCAAACCTTCGGCCTTCTTCTACGATGTTACCTAGAAGTGTGTAAAGAACATTGGATGGTTCTTTATATGGGAGCGGCATGATGTTGTCACGCATCACCCCAGAGCCAATGTCTATGTCCCTCCACTCTCCGGGAGCAATAGGGGTGTCATCTCCCTTGATTCGCATTCCTCGGGTCTTGAAGCCACCCGGGAGGTTGGACAGTGTGCCTGCGTCCACAAGCTGTCGCATAATGCTGGTAGCCGACTTCGCAAACCCGCCGATGAGGTGGAATAGTCCAAAGCCGTAAGCGCCAAAACCCGGGATGTATTGGTAGTGAACGAAGTGTTGCCTTTTGTGCCGGAGGTCATCGTCTTCTTTCCAGTTCCTTCGGATGGACAAAATGTCATTGGTTCCTTTGATTAGGGTAACTACATAAGGCAGAGAAACCCCAGTTGGCTCTCCGTCCTCATCTAAATCTTCAAAACCTTCAAGGTCCAAATCAACATGAGACTCATACAGGGTGTAACGGTCATCGTTTACATCGCTGAATCCAGTCTCTTTATCTTTAGCTTTCTGGATGTCGGTGTAGCTTTTAGGAGCGTCTGGTAGCTCAATGTCCATATAGAAACCAGCTTGCTGTAGCTTGATGATTTCATTCTTGGTCTTTCGCATTACATGAGTAACACGGTAAGCTGTATCTAAATCAGTCGTGCCATAGGGAAGAAGCATGTCTTCCGCAGGTATAAACATAGATACCTGACGGCCCATATTAGGATCGTAGTAAACCTTCTTAAACGCCGAACCGGCAGCAGGAAGACTCCAAAGCATTCTTTCATGCTCAGGACGAAACTCCCGCATTACGTCTGTTAGTTCATAGTTTAAATCTGCCTCAACACGAGCAGCAGCTTCTTGTTTCTGTGGAGTCTGTTTGCCAAGAATCTTTGTCCGTACTGGGCCAGCAGCAGGGAAGGCTTCCATGATTGCTTCAGACTGGAACCTGACAACTGCCTCAGTGATCATTGGATGAAACACACCAGAAGCGCCATTCCACGGTTCTGTACGCTCTTCGTACTGAAGACCCAAGAGCTTTAAACCATCCGTATAGGTTTTTTCCCAATCCTTACGGCTATTTCTGTCGTTATCAATGTCGCCTTCAAGGTCGCCAGCTAGGGACTGAAGTGTTGATCCACTTAGTTCTTCAGCTAGGTTGGCGTCAAAATCTTCAATCCCGTCTTTGAGAATACTGATTTCCAGATCGCCAATGCCAATGTTTACTTCTTCTGGATCAACAATCTCAATCTCAATTTCTGGCTCGTTTTCTTCTTCCAGACCTTGAGGGGCTTGATACAGTGCTTTGTCAAAATTCATTTGATGCCTTAGTAATATGACGCTTTTCTAGGAAACGTAATTGTGTCTTCTTTTTCGTCTGTGTTCAAACGAATAAAGCCACCTTGGCGAAAGCGAATAAGGGCTTGAGTGGATGAGTCCACGAGGTCGTCGTGTGATCCATTCGGAAAGGATGCCATCTGTTCAATTACTTCCTGCGCCCATCTAGTCTCTGGTGCCCATACTTTACCAGACCGGAACAGGTCAGTAACAGAATTGAGCCGAACGAACTTATCGTTACCCCTACTGGGAGTGTACTCTGAAACAACTAGGCCCATTCTCCGCAGTTCAAATATGAGTGGAGTACCAGCCGCTTTGGCCTCAACTACAAAGGCATCCGGCTCCCAATCCATATAGTGAGCATAGGCTTTTTCCTTCAGTTCAGGAAACTCCATACGCTTTTGAAACGCATCTAACAAGATAACGTTTACATCGTTAGGATCATCATTTAAGTGGAAAACTCCCCAAGTTGTACAGGCTGAGAAGTCACTCCTTTCCGATTTTGTAAAGGCAGTATCCCAAGACTGAATGACAAACTCACAAGCTGGAGGATTTTCTTTTTGCCATACCTGCCACCAGTCTCTTTTAACCAAGGCACCCTCTTCTCCTGTGGGAGATTGCTGGTACTGAGCATTCCACTTAACAGGAGGAAGTTCTTCCTTAAGAGCCTCTAACTCTTCTAAAGACCAGAACTCAGGCCATAGAGGACTCCCGCTTGGCATGATCGCCGGGAACTCTACTACCTCCCACTCTTCTCCTTTGCCTCTCATTACCGAATCTTTGATGATCCGACCCGTTAAGTCTCTGTCTCCCCAGCGGGTGTTATGGCTTACAACTCCATTGGCAATGAAGTTTTCTGTCCTATCAATTTCTACATCAAAGACTTCTTCTTTTCCGTCAGGTGTGATCTTTACTATCTGATCTGTTGTGAAGTCTGAGATACGCCGAAGCTCGTTCAAGAATATCTGGCGTCTTTCCGTATCCGACTGCGAGGTTGCAATCGTTACAGAGCAATCCACGGACTTCTCCGGTGTCATGGCTGTGGTCAATACATAACTTCCCATTCCAATGGGCTCTAGTATTTTTCTCCGTAGGGGGCTGACCGCAGACATCACACTTGTTGCCGCGCTCTGCAACCATAGCGTCAAACTGTTCAATCGTGATTCCGTACCTTGACTTAATCCTATGCTTACGGGCGTTATCAGGAGTCTTTTTCGGAATGTATTTTTTATGGTAATGCCGAGCGCAGAGTCCAAGGCTAGAGACTGGTTTTGCACAACCATCTTCTGAGCATGTTGCATTTTTCCACCGGCCATGAAATCCCACACCCCTGCGCGGAGCATCTGGATTTTTTCGGTGATAACTGTCTGAAGCCATGCATGCGCCACATTTACCCGGCTTGGTTTTAGCTCGTGGTGGCCGGTTGCATCCTTCAACGATACAAGTTCGTCCCCCACCCTCAACTGGTGTAGTCGCGTCCATTCCAAAACTCCTTCGTTCATCACGAGAAAAGGATGCCTCTCGTTTGCACGAAGTATTCTACCAGATTGTGTTTGTATCCTGTATATCGAATCAACACCACTTGAACGCCAGTTATTTACCTTGGCAGTTGTTAACTTTCCTTTTTCAAATGTAGCTACCAAATCTCCTTTTCTTATTGTTGATAATTGCTTTTTATTCCCATCAGACATCCTGACAAGAGTGTCGCCGGTCATGCACATCACTATAACAATAGCTCCACCCGGCTGGAGACGCTGACGAGGACCAGACGTATACCACTCATACGTCTTATCAAACACATCAGCATTCCCAGAAGCCATAGCCGCTTCCTGTTCAGAGTGTGGGTCATCAATAATAAGTAGATCAGCACCCTTACCCGTAACAGTACCACCCACGCCAATAGCGAAATACTCGCCGTTCTGGTTAGTGGCCCAGCGACCAGCACTCTTACTATCTTGTCTTAGGGAAACATTAGGAAACACAGTCGAGTACTGCTCCGACCCCACCAAATTTCGCACCTTACGGCCAAAGTTCACCGCCAGATCAGAAGTATTTGACGACTGAATAATCTTCTTCCCCGGGTACTTCCCCAAGAACCAAGAAGGTAATAGATAAGAAGCAAATTCCGATTTTGTGTGCCGAGGTGCCATGTTGATGATTAAACGTTTAAGCGTTCCGTTCGCAATGGCTTCGAACTTCTTAGCCATAACCGCATGATGCCTCCCGTGAACAAATCCCGGCCACATCATCTTCACATATGCCATGAAAGAAGATTGTGCTTTCTCCCTCTCTAAAGCACTTTTGTACTCAGACACCTGTGCAAGTAGTCCTTCTTGCTCATGTAACGGCAATTTAGCCAGCATTTCTTCTAGACTCATTCCAGCACCTTGAAATTGATATACGTCGGACGGATAGACCTACCACCACCCCTAATCTTCTTCAAAACGCCCAGTTCCACTAACTTATCCACCAAGTTCATCGTATTCCCCAGACCCATCTTCCCTCTCTGACGCGCTATATCCCTAATAGTCGGGCTATACCCAAACCTCTTCCACCATTCATCCACAATTAAGAACACTTCCTTCTGCGCGGGACTCATCTCAACCTCCAAACACTCTTCATAACTCTTATCCGACCTCTTCGAAACCATCTTTTTGTTGATTTCTATATGCTTTACAGTCATATCAACTCGTTTCTATATGCACTTTTCCCCGAAAAGCATTAAACGTTTAATCTGTCCCCAATTGTTTTGCGATTTTTTGGAAAAATATACCCCCCCAGCCTTTTTTCCGACTTTTGGTTTGGTTTTCCTAGGAATCATTTGTGTGGAATCAAAATCATTTGTGTGGAATAGTATGTAGTAGGAATCAGGTCACGCTGCCCTCATTAGGGGGCATACCCGGTGGGTGGGGGTCGCTCGGCGGCGAAACCAGCTCGGCCAGCAGCAAATCCGCTTCCCTCGATGTCACATCCTCCACATTGCCAGCCATTAAACGTTTAAGCTCATCCATCACTCGGGCTCTTACGTCAACGCTTGAGCTAATCGTTCGCACCTCCTTGCGCTCGGTAAAAGCCGCTACCTCAGTTACAGTGCCCAAAACCTTTGCGGCCTGCACCCGAACTGCGCCTTTTTCGTCTGGATCGGTGATCACAGAGACTAGGGATTGGATGACTAATTCGCGCAAAGCGGCGGGGGTTCGGTGTTTCGCTGCCTCAATAGCTGCTTCGTAAGCCTGTATCTCTCGGGCTATGCGCGGGTCAGCGGCTAGTTCATACGGTGCGCCTGCTAGTGTTCGCTTGCTGGCATCTTGTTTGTATGCCTTCCTGTATGCGTCTGCCTTCGTCTTACCCATTGCAACTTCCTTCGCAAATGACCTCATTTTAGGGGTGAGCGCCTTGCTTGGAACTGAAAGTATTTCGGCCATTGGCACTTGATCGAGGCCTTCCAATATTTGCTTGCGTGTGAGGGTTTTCATTGCTTAAACGTTTAATGGAAACGGGAACAGGGAAAGAACGGAGGGATTATTGCATAGCTGTATCTATGTACAGGAGCGAAGGGGATACAAAGCCATTACGCTTCGCTTTCCCGCTTTCCCCAGCTTATACAGACTTGTCCACAGGCTATCCCAAAAAGCATTAGGGTTTGTCCTATGCAGATTTTTTTTTATCCACAGCTTACCCACTGTTTCGTTGACACAATTGATCCTGTCAGTTCGCAAACAACCTAAGGATTAAAGATGATTAAAGACTATGTGCTACGGATGCAAGATGTCAGGTTCGCGGCTACTGACCCCAGCTTATAGGCTCACGTGTGGGCCTATTGGATGGGATTCACCATCGAAAGGAAAATTTATGAAATCACAAGGGTTAATTTTTGCTGAAGCTCGCGCCAAGCGACAGCAGCATCATATCGGTGCAGTGATCGAGACAATGATCTTCGGTCGCATGGTCGAAGGGAAAATAATCGCAGTTCACCCGTTCGGGACGGTTGACGTTCAAGTCAGCTCTCTTGGCACTTTCTTCCGGGTTTCAGGCATTGCACTGGAGACTAAACCATGTATTTGATTACAGACGACTATGGCACTTACAAGACCTGCTGGCGCTGGTCTACGGTGCTTGTGTGGCTTTCCTGCGCTTCGCCTGATGCTGCCGTGTTTAACTATTTCACCGGGCGGCTGTTGGTCGTTCGCACATTTAAGAGGGTTTACTAATGAACGACTATCAAGCCAATGGATACGACTCCCGGCGCGACTATCTCGAATCATTGTGCCAAGAATACGACCGGAGCATCGTCTACGCCCTTGCTGACATGCTCGGACCCTCGGAAGATTTTGATGGGCTTGTCACTTCTTTGGAAGATTACTCGGAAAAATACTAAAGGAAAGTCTATTAGCTTCGCGTGCGGAGCTAATGGGCCATCCCGGCTAAAAGGAAACAATCATGATTCAGACTCTAACATCAAGCGATTTCATCGACGCCTTCCATTCGTACAAAAGATACGAACAATTTGGGTACGAAGCTCTAAACATTATTTTCGAATACTTGGAGGAATGCGATCCCAATTGGAAGCTGGACGTTATCGCTATATGTTGCGACTACTCGCACGATAGCGCAGACGGCATCGCTGGTCTGTATGACATTGATATTTCAGACTGCGACGACGACGAAAAGGCCGAGACAGTGCGCGACTGGCTCTCTGAGCATACTACGCTAGTCGGCGAGACTTCGACCGGCTTCGTTTACGTTTCTTCTTTCTGAGGTGCCAGCATGAAATATCAAATTTGGACAGAAAACGGGGTTTCTGCAACGTTTGAATCGGACAGTTAATCGCTGAATGATGTACTAGACGAATTTTGCAGTGATGCTGGATATATAGATCATGTGGACTATTGCCAGCAAATGGAGCTTACTTCATCGCCATTTAATATCGAGGTGCAAGCATGAAAAAATACCCATCTTACGAAGCTCTACCATCAAACCCGGTTTACCTAGGGTCTGACGACATGCCCGGGCTATTGAGCGAAGGGACAGCGGATCATATTGATTCTGAATCATGGGGCCATGAGCTGGCCTACATCATCGACGAAAACGGCTTCCGGTCTTTCTTTACGTGGGGAAAATAATGTATTACGGAATAATTGTCTATCAAGACGACGAACCCTCAGACCTCGAATTATTTGATGATCTTGAAACGGCTATAGAGTACTTTCAGGAATCAATTGATATGCGGCTAGATGGCGCTCTAGGTGATGTTTACCGGATCGCCTATGGCCGAATCAAGCACGGGAAAAGAATCCCCATTAACTCTATTAAATTTGATTAGGTGAAACCATGAACGACGAATACCGCCAGCTTGTTAAACAATGCGCCGATCAAGGCAGAGCACTATCACAACAAATGGCCCGGCAAGGGACCACAGAACCGCTTTTTCTTTATTGCCGACCGTCAGAGCCGGGAAAGGGTCCGGGCCGCTTAATGCTAGCGCGGGACAGTGCGCCAAACCCGGAAGGCCTACCGCTAGTGACTGGCGAGGGTCTTCGCTCTAATGTTGAATTCTCACGTTATGACGACTGGGTTTATCAACGTGCTACCCGTGCGCCAGTCCTGTCGTTTCCATGATCCGCGAGATATGCCCTAAAACAATGGCCGCATGGATTCGATCCGGGGCCATCACGCTGACCGATACAGGCACAGAAAACCTGTATTTCATCGACGAATTCGACCGCGAATTTTATTGCAAGTGCTACCCATAATCCTACAATTTCATCCGGAAGTTAATCATGAACGATAATCAATTATCTGATGTACTTAATGCTTTTATATCTCGTTTTTCATTAAACGATATATTCCAAATTGATCGCGCAGTTAATAATTCATGGCACGTTCATTTGAATAATGGTAATCGTGGGCAAATTGAAGCGCAAAAAGCAGAGAGGGAAGTTATCAATGCAGTTATTAAAAGAATGCTACCGCGTGATAAACAGTTAATCTCTGAGGTTATCTCTAACGTTTCATCCGGAAAATAATCATGAAAGAGTCCGACATTATTCACGAAGCTGGCCGCTACTGGGTCTGTAAGGTACAAAATGCCTACACGGTTTACCGCTCAGGCATCACTCATTCAACCCCTGACAGCAGTTACAGACCAGACCCTGACGGACTGTCAATCGCAATCGCAAGGGCCAATTATTTGAACAAGGTAAAACCATGATTTACAAACAATTAAAGATAGGTGAAACATTTCAATTTCATCCTGACGGAATGGTTTATATCCGGTGTCGAGGTGGATTCCGTCCCGGGACTGGTGGTCAGTTGACAAAATTTAACTATTTAACGATGCCTGTTTTGCCTTACATTTCATCCGAAAAATAATATGGCACACCTAGAACTATTTGCCATTGAACAAGTTGCCAGCGAGGCTTTCAAGAAGTCAGGGATGGTTAGCATGGACTTGGACTTAGCCCTGCACATCTTATCTGTCATCCGGAGCGCAGCGTATCATCTGGAACATGGCGGGAAACGCCACGAGGCAATGGATGAAATCATGGAACTATTTGAATGAAATTCCTGATACTTTTACAGGAAGATGAGACAGGCCACATCGTGATTTCATCCGATCACGTTGGGCCTATGTCTAAAGCGTTTGATATTGGGTGTGAGATCATGAACCACCTGCTGGCGGCTGAGGCTATGAACCCCGGAATTATGACCGTTATGCCGCTTATGCTTTCATCCGAACTTCAATGATTGGGTCAGGCTTTGTCCTGCGCGGAACAATCCTATTCGCCTTTGGAAATCATTGAAGTCCTCTCCGATCACCTCGCTGATCCAGAATGGCAGGCCTATGCGCTTCGCTGTATTCTCCCCAGTCTTTGATTCATCGTTGTCCGCGACAATGTGACCTTGCATTCCATCCGAAACTTTCAGCATATTTCCGGCTGAAAAGCATACGTGAATGGTGTATCTCCTTTTCAGGTTCTTTAGTGCCATCCGAATAGACAACGCTGTTGCGTACCCTTCGCAGAAGATATGCGGTCCTTTGTTGTCGAAGATAAACTCAGCATTTGAAGTTCTCTGGCCGAACAAAAACTTTTTATTTCCATCCGGATCAATAAGCTGGACTCCGACTAAAGAGTTATTTACCCTCATCGGAATGACAAGTAAGGGTATACCTTCCTTCACATAGACATAGCCATGTTCATCCGGAAACCCTTTGTCCTTTAGATATTGATGCTGGGCGAACTGTGAATTTTTAAGAATGAAAGCTGCCTTGTCTGCTGCTTCCTTCTGCCTTTTTAATTTATCTCTCTCAGCATCCTGAACTGCTTTGCTGATTGATTCTTGCTTCTTTATGTCGTACTTTTCTTCCGACTGCCAGAGACTCACCTCTGTACTAAGTGCGTGGTTCTGAGCGAATCCGTGAGTGCCTAAATATTTAACGGCTCCGTTCCGTGATCGTGGATGGTCTTCTGTTGGGTATCGCTTCCACTCCCCCATTAGGGGGAGGTGGTCTATCAGTATCCCTTGGACTCTGCAAAATGCTAGGAAGTCCATCATCTTCCCTTCGATTTTAGATAGACCATCATCCGGTGGCGTATAAACTTCTCACATTCAATAGATGGGAATACAGGTGTGTCGTTTAAACCTTTTGGCCAGACGCCAAACTTTTCCCTGTAGATGTGTGCCGCTCTGCCATCCGACCAACCTCCGAATTTCTTCTTGTGGCACATCATGCTCCAGAACTCTTGCTTGCTTTCCCTGTTCGATCCAGCCAGTTCTGTCAT
>CAJBRY010000365.1 GCA_903958085.1 uncultured Geobacteraceae bacterium | reverse complement strand
GTGTATTGAGTTTGGAAACGGGTTGAGATGTTTCAAACTAATATGAAACTATTTTCTCTGTCAAAGTTGAAATTAAATTAATCTATTAATTTATATTTCAGAATAGAAATAGTTAATTATATAAATACAGATCAAAGTGTTAGATCAAAATTTCAAAACAGATAACCTATAGGGAAAATGCACATTATATGCGATGGGGGAGGTGTGAGTGTGCGTGTGCCCGGGAGCCTCTGGTGAGGCTGAAAATGCCGGAAGACGATTCTTGGCGAAGCGAAAAATAGTTAATAAAATATTGAATAAAGTCTTGATTATTAACACATTAGATTTGTTTATTTAATAAATAATTTGCATATTTATCTGATTATCAGATAAATATGAATACCAAGAACAACAAATTGCTTATATTTGCCTGTAGATTGCCCGATCACAGGATGGAACGGAAAAAACTTCATTTAGCAGAAGATATCGTGTATATAACCCTCGCAGCAGTGCTGGCCGGGGCAGATACATGGGAGACTATCGCAGGGTTCGGGAAGGCAAAAAAGGATTTCTTCAAAGAGGTGTTGTCCTTGAAAAACGGCATCCCTTCGCACGATACCTTTAACCGTTTCTTTGCTGGACTGGCTCCGGGAGAATTTGAAAAACAGTTCATGCTGTGGGTACAAGAGTTGTGCGAGGCGAACCAAGGGGTAGTATCCATTGACGGGAAAACCATAAGGGGTTCCCGCAAAAGTGGGAATAAGTCGGCTATACATATGGTCAGTGCATTTGCTGAATCAAACAATATGGTATTGGGGCAAGTAAAGACAGCGGAGAAGTCCAATGAAATAACAGCCATTCCGGAGTTGCTCAAGTTGCTGGATATCGAAGGGTGTATAGTGACTATTGATGCCATGGGTTGCCAAACCAAAATTGCACAAGCCATTATTGAGCGCAAAGCGGATTATGCACTGGCAGTTAAAGAGAACCAAAAAGAACTTTATGACAACATCTTGGATACCTTCCGGTTTGTTTCCAAAGAAAACGTGACCAGTTTCGAAGATACCGATGCCGGTCATGGGAGGGTCGAAACACGCAAGTGTACTGTAACTGGCGACCTTTCTCATATCACTAAACCAGATCATTGGGAGAAATTGCAAACCATAGTAAGGATAGACAGCGAACGTTATACAAAGACCACCGGGGCCACCCAGAATGAAACAAGATATTACATCAGCAGCATAGCCCCAGATCCCAAAGCCTTAGAAAAGGTTATCCGTTCTCACTGGGGGATTGAGAACAAACTGCACTGGCATCTGGATGTTTCGTTTGGAGAAGACGGTAGCAGGAAGAGGGATCGGAACGCTGCAGAAAACTACTCGGTCATTCTACGTATGGCACTCAACCTTGTTGCAAATGAAAAGTCAACCAAGAACAGCGTGAAAACAAAAAGGATGAAGGCTGGTTGGGACAATGAATACCTCAAACTGCTACTGGATTTTTAATGCGTTTGCCCTGGGTATTCAGCGGAATGGCTGCCATATGCCGCCACTTGCGGGGAACAATGGTCGGTTCAAACCATTGATGCAGCCAGTCCTTGAGTATCTGGTTGGCATCGTGGCGCGAAAGCCCGGCGAAGCGGCCAATTCCGGCCGGACTCGGCACAATCACCG
>CAJBRY010000364.1 GCA_903958085.1 uncultured Geobacteraceae bacterium | reverse complement strand
GATAGTATTTTTAGCTACTGGGCGTCTGATGCTGCATAATTCATGGAACCCGTCCTCCGCTGTTTTGTGGCTTAATCATGATTTGATCAGCCGACTTCTGACTGATAAGCGCGGTGCTGGAATCGTATAACGACAATCTTAAAAAGGACATGTATATGAAAACCGTTTCAAAAATTATAGGAGTAATTTTTCTTGTCGCAGCCTTTTGTCAGGGTTGTTCTACCCCGCAGATAAATAAGCCGGTAGATGTTCTCTATAAAGAGGGCGAACAATTTTTTCAGGATGGAAAATATGAAGATGCGATTGCTCAGTGGAAAAAGGTTAAGGAAACCTACCAGTCTCCTGACTTGACTACCAAAGCAGAGCTTAACATCGCAGACGCTTATTTCCTTAACGGTGATTATATTGAGGCTGCTGCTGGCTATGAGGATTTCAGAAAGCTTCACCCAAATCACCAGCAGGCTGACTTTGCATTGTATCGTCAGGGATTGAGCCACTTCAATCAGATCATCAGCATTGACACAGATCAGAGTCCGGTAAGAAAAGCACAGGAAACATTTGCCTCGTATCTGTCTCTTTACCCAAATGGGTCTCAGTTGGCTGAAGTTCAGACAAAGAACCGTGAGTGCCGTGACAAACAGATGCAATACGAACTCTATGTCGGGCGTTTTTATCTGAAGACAAATATCTATAAAGCTGCAATTGCCCGTTTTGAAGAATCCATCAAAATGTTTGCTGATTCTTCTCGTCGCGATGAAGCACTTTATTATCTTGGTAGAGCTTATCTGGAAGATGGTCAGAAATCAAAAGGGCGCGAAGTATTCGGCCGACTTGCAAGCGAATTTCCAGGAAGTGCATACATAAGGGATGCAAATAAGGCCATGGATTCTTTCTTTTAGTGCTTGTCAGACTGTTCATTATATCTATTGCAATACTGTTTCTGGTAGCAGGATGCAGTAATGATGACAGTAGTCGTCAGGAAATTCTAAAAACTTTAGCAACCCGTTCAAATGCACTTAACACAAAGGACTCAAACCTCTATTTTTCAACAGTTTCTTTGCGATATAGCGACAAGGGAAAAAACTTTGCCCAACTAAAAGAGAGTGTTGAAAAAAACTTTAGGGAGTTTGAGCAGATTTCTTATAAGTGTGGCGCTCCATCAATAACAGTTTATGGCTCTGAAGCAGACTCTGCATGCGACTACAGAATGAAAATGCGGGTTAGAGGCAAAGAGTTTGAGTTAAAAGGTTTAGAACATTTGAAACTGAAAAACGAAACTGATGGCTGGAAAATAGTTTCAGGGATTTGATAATGACAGGAGATGTTACAACTTTATCGGTGCTGCTTAGCGTGGCCTATTTGATAGGATCTGTTCCCACCGGCCTCCTGCTGGGTAAAATGTATGGAATAGACGTACGAAAAGAAGGAAGCGGTAATATTGGTGCTACAAATCTGTATCGCACAGTCGGGCGTAAAGTTGGCTTGATAACTCTTGTCTGCGACTGCCTGAAGGGCTTACTGCCAGTACTTATTATTAAACTCAGTCCGTTTCCTCCTGAATTCGCTGCATTCGTTGCATTATCGGCCTTCTGCGGTCATGTATTCTCAGTTTTTTTAAGATTTAAAGGTGGAAAGGGAGTAGCCACAGCTCTGGGTGTTTTTCTGGCACTTGCTCCACAGGCGGTAGCAGTAGCAATAGCAATATTTGTTCTGCTAATGTTTATCTGGCGTTATGTGTCGCTCGGTTCAATTCTGGCGGCGGCAGTAATGCCCCCGGCAGTTTATTATATGCATGGGAGTGGCACCGTTACAGTCGTAACTTCTGTTATCGCTGTCATAGTTATTTTTCGCCATTATGAAAACATAAAGCGTCTTTTGTCAGGCAATGAAAACAAATTTAAAGCTTGATTTTACTCCCCCACCATGTTCAAAAAACTTCGGCTTTAGAATCCAGCAAATTCACTCCTGAAACATCGGCATAAATCAGACCTCTGTAGCAGGATTGGTTATGAACTTCAATAATTTAACTGGCAACCGTACATTCTGGATGACAATAATAGGCATAGCAACTCTTGTTGTTTATCTGCCTGTATTGAACAACGGTTTTGTCATGTTTGATGATAAACAGTATCTACTTGAAAACAGCAACGTTATTAATGGCATTAACTTAGAGACTATAAAATGGGCATTCACCTCATTTTATGCCAGCAATTGGCATCCCCTTACCTGGCTTTCCCACATACTTGATATACAGCTGTTTGACCTGAATCCTGTGGCTCATCATTCGGTCAATCTTCTACTGCATTTGTTTAACAGTGCATTTTTGCTCCTATTCCTTGAAAAAGCGACAGGTGCTATTCGGAAAAGTGCAGTTGTAGCTCTATTGTTTGCACTGCATCCCCTTCATGTGGAATCGGTTGCCTGGATTGCGGAGAGAAAAGATCTCCTTTCGACTTTTTTCTGGCTGTCAGCAATGCTTGCCTATCTGTATTACACCGTGACTCCAACGATCTCGCGCTATCTGTCTATTATTATTCTATTTTCAGCAGCGCTGATGTCCAAACCAATGCCGGTAACATTTCCTTTCCTTTTGCTGCTTCTCGATTATTGGCCGCTTAAGCGCCTGAATTGTAATATGTTGAGACTACGACGTTGCTGCGAAGATCCAAAAGTCAGCCTGCTGGTTGAAAAAATTCCATTTCTCCTGCTAAGCGCCGGGTCATGCATAGTTACCTATATTGCGCAAAAGAACGGAGGCGCAGTCCAAACTCTTAATAATAACTCGTTTTTTTACGGAATGCTTAATATCCCTGTCTCCTACATCAGTTATGTTTTTAAAATGTTCTGGCCATCCAGACTGGCTGTCTTCTATCCGTTTGATGTGGGCAAACTTACTGTGATGTCAGTTGCATTTTCAACCTTAGCTCTGTTGATTATTTCAATACTGGTGATATTCTATCGTAAAAAGTGCCCATATCTTCCGGTAGGCTGGTTCTGGTATTTAGGCACTCTTGTTCCGGTAATCGGTTTTGTTATGGTTGGGGCACAGGCAATGGCAGACCGCTACAGTTATGTGCCGCTTATCGGTCTTTTTATGATGATAGTCTGGGGAGGGAGTGAAATTTTGCTCCAATTTAAAATCAATCGGCAACTGCTGTATTTCGCGGTGTTAATTGCATTATTAATTTTTGCCAGACTTACATGGATACAACTGGGGCATTGGCGAAATTCAGAAACACTATTTAAGCACGCATTGAACGTAACCAAGAATAACTATCTGGCACATTTGAATATTGGTGAAATACTGCTCGAACAGGGGAAATTAGAGGATGCAAAGAAGCATCTGATGGAGGCGCTTACCATTGAACCCAAACATCCCCGCATACTTAACCTTTTAGGTCTTGTCTATGGAACGCAGGGTGACCACAATAAAGCGCAGTACTATTTTAAATGGGCGTTGAGCTACTCGCCCAAATTTGTGGCAGCTCACTATAATCTCGGTCTAGCCTGTCTGAAAGTCGGAAATCTCGATGGCGCAAAATTTGAGTACAACGTGTTGAAATCCTTGGATTCAGTCACTGCTGCCAAACTGCTTGGCTTCATGGAGCCATGAAGAAATATTTTCCACCGAAATACAGTTTACTCTGCTCATAAAACATGCAGTCTATTTTATGATGTGAATGAGATTCAGATGCTTTAATTCGAGTTTTGCAAAGCGGACTGATAAAATAAATAGATTATTCAACTTACTAATAATATTGATGGTTAGTTGTTAGAACTGTATGTGTCAAAATAATTAAACGGTGGTTTATTTTGTTGCAATAGGCTTATTTTATATATTAGAATGCGTTCCCAATAATCTTAGCTTGCTATTGACTCTGGAATACAATTCAACTTACGACGCATACTTCCAGCAGGAGGAATCATGAACTTCTTCTGTAGAACGGCTGTAATCTCACTTCTTGCCTTACTTCCAGCAACTAACGTTTTTGCTGCTGAAACACCGCGTTTCGATGTAAGTCGTTATCAGGTGGAAGGCAACACTATCCTCCCCCAATCGGAAATTGATCGAATCCTGGCTCGTTTTACCGGGAATGCAAGCGATTTCGGCACGCTCCAGCAGGCGGTAGAGGCTCTTGAAGAGGGGTATCGTTTACGCGGCTTCCATGCGGTGAAGGTCTTCCTCCCGGAACAGGAATTAAAGGGGGGTGTCGTCAGACTGAACGTTGTTGAAGTGCGCGTCGGGTCGGTCTCTATCGAAGGGAACAAATTTTTCGACAATGAGAATATTCGAAGAAGCATCCCTGAATTGGAAGAGGGAAAAGTTCCCAACCTGGACAAAATATCCATGAACATCCGGGTTGCTAATGAAAACCCCGCAAAAAAAGTTCAGATGATGCTTCAGGGTGGGGACAACAAGGACGTTACCACCGCCCAACTCAAAGTAGTTGATGAAAAACCTTGGAAATTTGGAGTTTCCATGGATGACACAGGAAATGATCTGACCGGAAAGTATCGCCTCGGGTTCAATTTCCAGCATTCGAATCTCTTTAACAGTGACAACCTCCTTACGCTTCAGTACACAACCTCACCGGATCATTTAGACAAAGTCAGTATCTATAACGCAGGATACCGCATTCCAATTTACGGGTGGGGCGATTCCATAGACCTGTACGGTGGCTATTCCGATGTCTATTCCGGCACCGTTCAGGCGGGACTGTTGGCGATGAACGTCAGCGGTAAAGGTGCTTTTGGCGGTATTCGTTACAACCAGAATCTTACTCGCATCGGTACCTATGAACACAGGATTCTCTACGGTTTTGACTATCGACGGTTCGAAAACAACATTGACTACGCCGGTGTCCCGTTTGGTGAAATTACTGAAGTTATGCCGGTTAGCCTTGGTTATGCCGGTGCAAAAGCTTTTACCGGTGGTAGCGAAATCAGTGGATGGGGCTCTGTGACACAGAATGTTCCGTATGCCGCCAATGGTAAAACTGCCGATTTTTCAAAAGCACGAAAAGATGCAAAAGCCGATTTTACGCTCTTGCGTGCAGGAAGTACCATGGCCTATGTATCACCGGCCGATGTTCAGGCACGATTTACGGTCTCCGGCCAGTATACCTGGCTGCGACTTATTCCGGGCGAGCAGTTCGGAATGGGGGGAGCGGGAACGCTTCGAGGTTTCGGCGAGCGAGAGCTGGCTGATGACTCAGGTGTTGTCGGCAGCGTAGAACTTTACACCCCCAATATATTGAAGGGGCTTAAAAAATCAAATTCTCACTTGAAATTGCTTGGTTTCTATGATGTCGGTCATCTCGAGCGAAACAAACCGGAGCCGGGTGAGGAAAAGTCCCGCAATGCAGCCAGCGCTGGTGTCGGTCTGCGTTTGGCAATTGATCGATACCTGTCTGCCAGCACGGACTATGCATTTGTTGTCGAGCCGCAAGGGAAATATACAAATGGAAGCAGTCGCATTCACTTTAAAATAAACCTCATGTTTTAGCAGAAAGGCCGCCTGTCTCTGCATGAGATAAGGTGTGGTAAAAGGGGTAACGCCATGAATAAAGCCTATCGCCTGATATGGAGCCTGGTCAAAGATGCCTGGGTTATAGTAGCCGAAATTGTCAAAGGAAATGGTGGCCCTCCACCGTTGACAGTGCCAGGGGTAGTAGTTGCAGCAGCACTCTCTCTCCTCTCAGGGGGTGCATACGCCTTGCCGGTTGCGCCGACGGTTGCCAGTGGCACGGCAGCATTTTCAACTTCTGCCAACACACTTACGATAACCAACTCGCCCAATGCCATCATAAACTGGCAGGGGTTCTCCATTGCTGCCAATGAGATAACCAGGTTT
>CAJBRY010000363.1 GCA_903958085.1 uncultured Geobacteraceae bacterium | reverse complement strand
TCTTGCCATTTATTCGGGCAAGCATTTTCTTCTTTATCACAGAACATCCCGGTGGTGTCGGCGATAAAAAACCCGCATCATGACTGTTGAGTCAGTGCGGGTCAGTGGACTTTGTTATCGTCCAGAAATATTTTAATTTTCCTACGCGATGTCGTTTTAATCTCTTGACTCATATTATTGATGAGAAACGTATCATCAAAAATCGAGAGAGTCAACAGAAAACCCTGCAATATCGGCTACTTTGACAGTTTTACGATTTAGTGATAAAAGTATACCTTATCAAAAACAGTGGATAGTCGTTTATATCCTCCTAAAACACACGCCAAACACGTTTTCAGTATGATAGATACTACTCAAAATGCAGTTCACCGCAATTATACTCTGATATACCCATCCGAAATGCCTTCCCGACGTGTTTTGTGTATGATGGTGATTTGAACTTATCTATGGTATCTTCCAAAGACAAAGAATACCTTTTCATATAATCGAGGTCACAAGTGATTCCAGAAAAACTGATTGAAGTATTAAAGCAGGATGGTGTAGTTGCAATAGCGACACTTGGACAGGATGGACCGCATATGGTCAACACCTGGAACAGCTACATACGAATTACGGATGACGAACGTATTCTTATCCCTGTAGGTTACATGAATCGCACGGAAGCAAATATTGCATTCAACAATCAGGTATTGATTACTTTGGGCAGTAGCAAGGTTGCTGGTAATATGGGAAGCGGAACCGGTTTTCTGATTAAAGGCACTGCTACCATTCTCCCCGATGGCGATGACTTTGTAGCAACAAAAGCTAAATTCTCGTGGGCAAGAGCCGTTATGTCTGTTTCAGCCAGCTCAATTACACAGACATTATAGAAGAAGGGATGACCAGATGAATGTCTACGTTGAAGCGATAGAAGCACGCCGGAACATAGTCCGACTTTATGATTCCGCAAACAAAAGCAAAAATCCCCAGGACTACATCCATTATCAGTCAATGGGTAATGTAGCCGTGGGGGATTGGTTGGAGCAGTTTGGCAATCTCGATACAGCAGAACTTAATCGTCAGTTACTTTCACACTGACGTTGTAGGAACCCATCTATTTTGTCCAGGCTCTTCCTGAACGGATTTCTTTTCCCACCAAGCCAGTCCGCAAGTTGTTCCGGGTGAATTGACATTTCCTTCCCCAGTTCTTCATAAGTTAATCCGTGACTCCATTTATACCAGTCCAGTTTTTCCAAAGTTTCTATCGGAACCGGACGCGGATTGAAACCAATGAAAGAAATAATTGAAGGGATATATCGAAGGTCAGGTTCGGTATGACCATTCTCCCAGTTATTGATGCTGCACTCGTTTACGCCGACTATTTCAGCAACGTGCGAGTGCCATAAACCACGGTCAATACGAGCCTTTCTGATATATTCACCAAGCCGGTTCAATTGACTTGGATACCCCTTGCATGATACTGTTCCGGGCATGGCGACACGTATTGAAAAATATAGGGAATTGGCAACGCATATATGCCCCTGTGGCTATCTTTCCGATCCGACACACCAATGCACCTGCACACCCGTCGCCATCCACCGCTATCGTTCGCGTATTTCAGGGCCACTGCTGGATCGCATCGACATTCATATCGAAGTCCCGGCAGTCAAATACCGCGACCTTGCCGACCGTGGTGAAGCTGAGAGTTCTGCTGCTATTGCCAAGAGAGTGGAACATTCACGGGAACTGCAACTGGAACGTTACAAAGGAACCAAAATCCACTGCAACGCCCAGATGACGCCACGTTTTATCAAAAAATACTGTGAACTGGACGCAAGCGGCAACCGTATGCTGGAACTGGTCACTGACCGCCTCGGTTTCTCCGCCCGCACCTATACTCGTATTCTCAAAGTAGCCCGCACTATTGCCGATCTTGATGGCAGCGCCTCCATTCATGAACAGCATATTGCCGAAGCGATTCAATACCGGAGTCTTGATAGAAAGACAGCTTGATAATACACAGCAAAAAACAGTTTTAAGGAGAAAATATTTGAGAGTGGCAATCCTTACATTAAGTGACAAGGGGGCACGCGGTGAAAGAGTAGACGGAAGTGGGCCGGCTTTGTCAGCCTGGCTGGCTGAACACTCTGTAGAGACGGTCAGATCACTTGTTATAGCCGATGAGTTTGAGCAGATTGCTGCGGTTTTAACGGAATGGGCTGATTCCGATATTGCTGAACTTATTCTTACGACTGGCGGAACAGGGGTTTCACCCCGCGATATTACACCCGAAGCGACTCTGCATATTCTTGAACGGACGATTCCTGGACTTGGTGAACTGATGCGCCTTAAAAGCCTTGAAAAAACACCGATGGCTTCACTTTCTCGCGCCGTAGCCGGCATTCGCAAACAGTCACTTATTATCAACCTTCCGGGCAGCCCCAAAGGAGCGGTTGAAAATCTTGAGGCGGTCTGGCCGACCCTTGACCACGCCATCGAAAAAATACGTGGCGGTCAGGAAGATTGCGGTGGACGGTTTTCACAATAAAAGCGCGGAGAATCATTTGAAGAATAAAAAAGGAGCCGAAAGGGTTGTCGGCC
Organism: uncultured Geobacteraceae bacterium; assembly: GCA_903958085.1. Classification (GTDB taxonomy): domain Bacteria; phylum Desulfobacterota; class Desulfuromonadia; order Geobacterales; family Pseudopelobacteraceae; genus JACRCG01. The sequence goes on along the minus strand of CAJBRY010000363.1, from coordinate 18,087 downwards.
CGGAAACAGTCAGAATGCTTGAGTTGGGGCACCCTTGGGTCATTGCGGATGCTTATACCAGAAAGTGGCCTGCCGGCAACTCGGGTGAGACGGTAGATTTGTGTGACACAAAAGGAAGCTTCCTTGCGACAGCACTTTTTGATACAAACGACAGAATTGTTGCCCGTGTTCTTGACCGGCGCCGGATACAGCCTGATCGCAGCTGGTTGACTGAACGGATACGCAGCGCTTTGGAGCTGCGCAGAAGATATGCTGATTTGAACGCAACAACAGCTTATCGCCTGGTTAATGCGGAGGGGGATGCCCTCCCTGGACTCACAGTAGACCGTTATGGCGATTATTTGATGCTCCAGTTGTACAGTGACGCCTGGCGTCCATACCTGAAACTGATTACGCAGGTTTTACAGGAACTTCTGACTCCGCTTGGTATTTATGAAAAAAGCCGCCCACAGAAAACCAGAGAGTTGGAGGCGGTGAGTTATAGTAAAAAATACGGCAGGCTTCTGGTGGGAAAAACAGCCCCAAACCGGTTGGAAGTAAAAGAAAATGGTTTAAAATTCCTCGTTTCACTTGAGCAGGGGCTGAACACCGGACTTTTTCTGGATCAGCGACGCAACAGATTTGACCTTATGACACGGGCAAAAGGGAAACGCGTACTCAATCTGTTTGCTTATACCGGTGCATTTTCGGTTGCCGCAGCTGCTGCTGGAGCGTCTGAGGTGACAAGCGTGGACGCTTCGACCGGTTATACCGACTGGGCCAGAGACAACTTCACTGCAAACGGCATGAACCTCAAGAAACATGAGTTCATCATAGGTGACTGTTTCACCGTACTCGGCAGACTGGCACAGAGTGCAAAAAAGTATGACATTATTCTTATGGACCCCCCCTCCTTCTCCACCACGGCAAAGAATCGTTTCACAACAAGAGGCGGAACTTCTGATCTGGTATCCGCGGCCCTCTCAATTCTGAACGACAATGGTCTTCTGATTGCGTCATCAAATCATCAGAAAGTAGACACCGCAGAATACCTGAAGGAATTACGTCGCGGAGCCCTGCAGACAGGTTGTGAGTTGCGTGTAATTTCACTCCTAGGGCAGCCTGAAGATTTCCCGTATCCGGTCACTTTTCCGGAAGGGCGCTATCTCAAATATGCCATCTGTATGAAATCCGGCAGTACGCCCGGAGGGGCTCATCGATGAAAAAACTGCTTAACTGGGGATGCGTCGGGTTGCTGACCACCGCTTTTATAGATCCGATACTATATTCAGCACTTGATCTGCCGATACCATGGGGACGCGATATTTTGATGGCAATCAGCGGAATTGCTTGTTTATACCTGCTGATCCGATTTCGGGACAGCTTTTGACGATGAAAAGAGATTGATTCAGTGGTAGAGATATTAGAATCAGAAATTAAGGTTGAATTTTATCGAGCTTCCGGCCCCGGAGGGCAACACCGCAATACTACCGATTCGGCTGTGCGCATTCGACATCTACCTACCGGAATTGTAGCCCAGGCTTCAGAAAACCGCTCTCAATTTCAAAACCGTGAAGTTGCGATGCAGCGGTTGCGTGCTGCGCTGGAAAGACGTGAACGAAAGGTTAAGAAACGCATTTCCACACGGGTGCCAAAGCGCGTAAAAGAACAGCGCCTCACAGTAAAAAGAATTGTGTCTGAAAAGAAGCGGATGCGTACCTCTGACCTCTCCAGTCAGCAGTAGACACTTCAAACTGAAGAGACTTTCTTATAAATATTTCAAGGAACTTCCCCATGATCCCAAGCATAGTCCCCGTTCAATGAAACATCTTGCCTCGATATTGGTCGGCCTTATTCTGGCTGCGGATCTGTCTTATGCAACCGTTCTTGAGTCCGTTCGTACTCAAGAAATAAACCAGTGCCTTAGTGGTGAACTCATAACATGGGGTGATGGGCGGGACAGACGGGCCGTAGACTCTCCGCTGAAGTTTTACTATGATCACACAGGCGCTCCAGTCTGGTTTCCCGAAGCCCTGGTTGCAGAAAAGATAGCAAAAGCTGCCGTAGAATGGTCACACTGCGGCGTGCCTGGCATTATTGTCGGCAAGGGGAGCAAAGAGCAGCAAAAAGGAGTGATTAAGGTGCAATGGGGCGACAAAGAAAGCGGCGGCAATTTTGGCCTGGCAAATCTTGGCAAACGAACCCTCTCGCTCGGACCAAAGGCGTTTGAACTCCTTAAAACCAGAAATCCGGCGTATGATGCCCGGGAAACCCTGCAAATGGTGATTTCCCACGAAATGGGGCACTTTTTTGGCCTGATGGCACATTCAAAGCGCTGCATTGATGTCCTCTCCTATTATGACAATGGCAAGGGGGAAAAATGCTACAGTCGGGACGGATCTCAGATGAGGAGTTTTGTTGAATACCGGAATGTATTGCCTACGGCTTGCGACATAGAACGCTGCAGAATAACAAACGGAATGCCATCTTTATTGGAAACAAAGTGAGATAAAATTCCGTACAGGAAGGCTGACACAAAAACGGTCAAAAATATGCAGATTTATAACCGGCAAATATGCTAATGTTATTACCTACAAAACTTAAAGAAAGAGTCAAGGTGGATATCAAACTAAAATTATTGATTGGCGGGTTTGCCGCTTTTGTGTTGCTGCAGTTTGTCCCTTACGGGAAAAATCACGAAAACCCTCCTGTAAGAAACGAGCCGAAATGGAATTCCATGGCAACGCGTGATCTTGTGAAACGGGCATGTTTCGACTGCCACAGCAACGAGACAGTCTGGCCTTTTTATTCCCAAATAGCACCTTCATCCTGGCTTGTTTATCGTGATGTTGTTGAGGCTCGCAGTGAGATGAATTTTTCTGATTGGCAGAACGGAAAAAGAGATACCGAGAATTCCGGCATAATTGAAGCGGTGGTAACCAATAACAAGATGCCCCCTTTCCAATACAGAATTGCTCATCCTGAAGCTCGTCTTAAACCCGATGAACAGAAAAAACTGATTGAAGGAATAAAATTGACCTTGGACAGCAAATAGAAAATTGTAGTCGTTGTTTTAGCAAAATATTTCAGATCAAGGGAGAGATTATGAAGAAAACTGTTATGAGTGTTGGCATTATCGCATGTATGGGTTTTACCGGAATCTGCTTTGCCGAAAAAGCGCCGGCTGTTAATGGAGCAGAGTTGCTCGAAAAGAAATGTTCAACATGCCATCCTTCAGCACGTGCAAAAGGCCTCAAGAAAACTGCAGCAGAGTGGGAAACTACCGTCAAGCGGATGATCAGCAAGGGTGTAAAACTTGCTGATGCCGAGAAGAAGGCTCTGGTTGAATACCTTGCAAAGACCTATAAGCCGTAGAGAACTCTAAGCAACAAGCTAATCTGAAAAAGCCATGTAGACTTTGCGGTTGCGTGGACCATCGAATTCGCAGAAGTAAATGCCCTGCCATGTCCCGAGCCACGGTTTGCCATTGCGGATAATAACCTGCTGTGATGAACCGTAGATACTGGCCTTGATATGGGCGTCGGAATTGCCCTCACCGTGGCGGAAACTATTACTCTGCGGGATCAGTTCGTCGCTGAACCACTCCATGTCGCGCGCCACATCCGGATCTGCATTTTCGTTTATAGTCACTCCGGCGGTGGTGTGCGGCACAAAAATTGTGAGCACTCCATCAGACCAGTTGTTGTTTGATATCACTTCCGCTATTTTTGCGGTGATGGGAAGAAACTGGGTTCGTCTGGATGTGGAAACAGATAGCTCCGCAGTACTCATTTCGAATTCTCCTTTCCTGTCGCTGACTCTGTTTTTTTATTTGATCTAGAACCAATTGAACTCCCCTGAAATCGTCCGTTGATATTAAGCGACTTTACGTAATAAATCATTAGAAATGTTGACATTCTACATATTGAGCGTATACAGAAATGCAGAGAAGTTTGCAAAATTTTCTTACCTGAGTCAGCGTTGTAAATTCTGTCTCTAGGAGAATATCGCAAAAGTTTTTTACACCCTCTGGTAATTTGTTTTTTCGATTTTTAGGCTTACGTCTGATTTTGAAGTGGTAGTAAATCTTGTGACGCTTGATATTATGGATGGTTCAGCACCTTCAAAAGTTCTGCGTCATGCACTGAAATGGATCGCTGACAATAGAGAGGAGTTGATTACACAATGGCACATGCTACACGGATAACCCGCCCAAGATTAACAGCAGTAACTCCTGCCGCTGATTATTGCCTCAATGTTAGCTTCGTTGATGGTTCCTGCGGCACGGTAAACATGAAGGACTTTATTTTTTCTTTATCTGGTCTTGTTCCTCTTCGTGATCCAGTCGCGTTCTCTGGTGCAGTTTTAGGCGAGTACGGATGGGAAGCTGAATGGCCTCAACTTGACATTCAAATTGGCGCTGACACTCTCTTTGCTGATATGCTTGATCAGCGTTCGGAAACTCCAGCAGACCGTTTTACAGTTTGGCGAATTCGAAACAGTCTCTCGCTTTCAGCTGCAAGTCGTGAACTTGGTGTTACGGTACGTACTATCAGTGCATATGGTTCTGGTGCGCGACCTATACCGCGCACTGTTCAGCTTGCATGTCTTGGATGGGAAGAAGAACGGCGTAGACTAACCGCCTAAAACTAACTGGGTACTGGTCTTTTAGCAACAACCTCTTCATTTTCTGGAAGTTATAATATGGGAAACGCCCCCCTTTTTGCCAGCACTTGCCGCTCCTTCGCCTCTGCATCAAATACTGGACGTAATTTGTCAATCTCTGTCATATCGGAGGTGGAGCCGGTACATCGATTCGACCAGACACACCCCGGCACCCCACCCCTCTGCTGGATTTGGGTCACGCATACATGAAACCCTTTCTCGGCCGCGTACAATTTTTGAGGTAGGCTTAGACCATATTCTGCTTATCCCGAAAGTACTGCCCCGCCTCCCAACATTAGAAAACTGGACTTAAATTCAAATGTATGAGAAAAACTCAAACATGTACTAATTGTCCCGCTAGAAAACTTCTGCCGAAGGTACGTCGCAGAAACTAGCGAAGGGTTAGCAAATGAATCAATAGTTATTAAAACCCGCTCCAGTAGCCAATTGTCGGCATGGGCGGGTTTGTGTTATGGAGGAAAAAATGAGTATTTCACGAAGCATTATAATCGTTACCATATTATCTGTACTTTTCACCGCAAAATCATTTGCGGTATCTTACACGGTAAAAGACTTAGGCTTACTAGGTGCTTACCCAAGTACAGCAAACAGTATTAATAGCAGTGGTCAGGTGGCTGGTTCTTCTTACACATCCTACTCTTTTGGCGTAATGGAAGCAGTTCTATTCAGCAATGGAACTGTTACTGATCTTGGTGTTGGCATAGCTCATGGTATAAACTCTTTAGGCCAAGTTGTTGGTGAAGGAAACGTTAACGGAAATAACCATGCAATGCTTTATAGTAACGGAGACGTTACTGATCTTGGAACATTAGGGGGAAGGATTAGTTCTGCGTTCAGCATTAACGATTCAGGCCAAATTGTGGGACATTCTCAGCCTTCTAGTAATATTGGAAGTCGAGCAGTTCTTTACAATAATGGCACAATCATCGATCTCAACACATTACCGGGTGCAGACTCAGCAGTCGCATATAATATTAATAATTTAGGTCAGATAGTTGGCACGTCTTCTAATGGTTCTGCTAGTTCATGGTGGCGTGCAACTCTTTTCAGTAATGGTACAGTAACCGATCTAGGTAGTCTTGGTGGTAACAGCGAAGCTAGGGGCATCAACAATAAAGGACAAGCAGTCGGGTGGTCACAGCAAAATATTGGTGGGACAAACCGTGCCACGCTCTTTAGCAATGGCACGGTAACCGATCTTGGAGATCTTGGAAATGGTGGTAGTAACGCTGCCTATAGCATTAATGATCTCGGGCAAGCTGTTGGATATGCCTACTCTGCCACCGGTCAACACGCTGCTCTCTTTTACAATGGAATGGTTATTGACCTTTACAACATAGTTTTTGCTGCTACTGGTGCTACCATGGAAAATGCTGTTGGCATTAACAATTCTGGACAGATTGTTGGTACTGGAAACATAGGGGGGCAAAGTCATGCATTTCTACTAAGCCCAAAACCTCTTATAATTACTTTTACATCCCCTCTAAACTATTCCAACCAAGCGTCAGGAACGATTGTCTTTAGTGCCAACGAAACAGCAGCCTTTGAGTGCAAAGTTGACAGCGCTCCATATACCACTTGCACATCACCATTCAATTACGGCGGTCTTGCCAATGGTCAGCACACAGTAACCATCAAGGCGACTGACGGAGCAGGAAACACTTCTACAAGCACACACACATGGACAGTTAACACCGCCCTTGCTGCAAGTTCAGCAATACTGCTGCCGCAGACAGGACAGACAAAGTGTTATGATACTGCTGGCACTGAGGATGGGGATTGTTCTGAAATTACTTCAAAGGGACAGGATGGAGATATACAGGCTGGAGTGCCGTGGCCGAATCAGAGGTTCACGGATAATAGCCTTATAAATCCTTTTGTGCCAACACTTACAGATAATCTTACAGGACTGGTATGGGCAAAAAATAGCAATTTGATGATTTTTCGCGACCCATCTTTTGATCAGGATTATGTAATTGGAGAGACTTTGAATGATGGTAAAGTAACTTGGTTACACGCTCTTGACTATGTGAAAAAATTAAATACTGAAAAGTATCTTGGTTATAGTGATTGGAGAATTCCAAATATCAATGAATTGAAGATTCTTATAAGCAATGGTGCCTCCAGTCAAATAGAATGGCTTAACAATCAGGGGGCTACAAATATACAAACTGGTTGGTATTTTTCATCAACTACACATGAATTTTATGCGGCTGGTTTGTGGAGCATTAAAATGCCTGCTGGCTTTGTTGAAGCTTATGATAAATACAGTAAAGGCTTTGTTTGGCCAGTTCGTAATGGTGTGACAGGCGTACTGGCATTACCAAAGACAGGTCAGACAAATTGTTATTATACGAATGGCACTGTTGCCTCTTGCACCGATACAGGTCAAGATGGAGATATTCAAAGTGGAACTTATTGGCCAACCAATCGCTACCTTGATAACGGAAATAGTATAAATGATGCGCTTACAGGGTTGATTTGGGCAAAAAATGCAAACTTAGTGTTTAGTCGAGACGCATCGTTTGATAATGACGGTAATACCAACGATGGCATGATTACCACGCAGCACGCTTTGGATTATATAAATAAACTTAATACTGAAAAATATCTTGGATTTAGTGATTGGCGGCTACCAAATTCAATTGAACTGGAAAGCATTATCCATAAAGGTCAGGCAATACCAGCAATATGGCTAAATAGTCAGGGGTTTGATGATGTCAAAAGCAACAACTATTGGTCAAGCAACACATATCCAAGCAATGTAACAAATGCATTGATTGTTGATATGCTTCAGGGTGTACAGCTTGAGTACAACAAGACCTCCTTTAACTTTGTCTGGCCCGTCCGCGGAGGCTACATCGCCCCTCGCCTTAACATCACAAAATCAGGCCTTGGCACCGTCTCTGCCTCCACAGGCACCCTAACCTGGAACACCGACAACAGCTACGGCACCGCCTACTATGAAATGGGTGCCAACACCATAGTCACCTTAACATCCACCCCTGGCGCCTCCAACCTCGCCACACTCTGGACAGGGTGCGACTCATATAACGGCAACATCTGCACCGTCACCATGAGTACAAAGAAAAACATAACAGCAACCTTTTACGATCCACCTCCATCCCCCCCAACCAACATAGAAACCCAAGCACCAACAATAGCAGGTCAACTCGTCACCACCTGGACAAAACCAACCGACACTGACTTTAACCACATACACATATACCGCTCTACCGTAGCAGCAACACTAGGCACCCTGATTGGCGACAACCAGACCGGCATAAAATACACCGACACTCTGCTCGCCTCTCAAACAAAATACTACTATACCGTCCGTTCTGTAGACACCACAGGGAACGAAAGCACGAACACCGCACAAGTCTCCGGCACAACGCTGTATGTCGACACTACCCCGCCAGTCGTAATAACCGGTGCTGTGGCAACCGATGCGGCGACAGGCGGCAAAATCAACGTTTCATGGAACACCTCACCGGAAAGCGATGTCTCCTTTTATCGCGTCTACCGCCGTTTATCCTCCGGGATATTTTATAATCTGCTTGTGAGCAACATAACCGGCACAACCTACAGCGACACCGGACTTACAAACGGCCTGAAATATTATTACAGCATTACTGCTGTCGACACCGCCGGCAATGAATCTGTGCAGAGCAACACCGGGCACGACTATGTATTTGCCACACCCACCGCTCCGGACATTACACCACCTGGATCACTGGTCGACTGCTCGACAACAATCAGTCAGCCAAGTCCCAAAACCGGCACAATCATCTCTCACAACTGGACAAAGCCTGTCGATGCCGACTTTGCCAGACTCCGGATCTACGCTTCTACAGCATCAGGGGCACTGGGTACAAAAGTCTACGAAGGAAGCGACACAACATTCGAGCACAGCGGCCTGACTGCAGGCGTAACCTATTACTACACCTACCGAAGCGTAGACGCATTTAGCAACGAAACCTCCAACACCACTCAATGCAGCGCCACAACTCTGGACGAAGTCGCGCCATACTGCCCGACCGCCCTTACTGCTACGGTGCTGAACAATACGATAACACTCAACTGGACACGTTCAGGTTCTGCCGATGTCACCGGCTATAAAGTATATGGGGATAACGGCAGCGGCAACATAAACTACGCAACCGCACTGGCCTCATTCAACCAGGACGCGTTGACGACAACTTTCTCCTGGACAAGCGGCACACTCACAGCCGGATCAAGCTATCGCTATACAATCCGCGCAGAAGATGGCGTTTTCCCGGCACCAAACACGGCAATCGGCTGCGGCATAGCAACTGCCGTAATACCTCTCCCTGCGCCTGCCTGCGACACCAGTGTCAGCATTAAAAATCCGCATACCGGCAAAAAACTTGGTGGTAACAGCGTAAACGTAATGGCTGAAGTAATATCCGGCAGCGATGCGAATATTAAGGAAGTTCTCTTCCAGTATCGTGAAGCGGGAACTCCCGACTGGCTGACCATCCCGCCACGCAAGGCGCAATTCCCCAATCCGGACAAAGGCAAGCCCTGGTTCGTTCTCTGGGATATCGATGGAATGCCGAACAAGGATTATGACATCCGCGCCCTGACTACCTGCGCCGACACCGAACTGCCGGATCCGACGCCTGGATATATTACCGTAACCATCGATCAGGCACACTCTGAAGAAACCTGCAACGACGATGAAGGCACCAGCAGCGGTATTCATCTGATCGCGCCAAGCAGCACGAGCAAGTGTGATAACGGCACAGGAGGCGCCACAACCCTGCACCTCCCAGCTAATGCCCTGAATGAAAGCACAACCGTTGTTATCAGTGATGTAACCGGAACTCCGCCGGCGGGTTACGATGGAATCGGCGTGTATCGCGACATATCATTCGGCAACAGTCAGCACCTTCTCGCAAATGGGAAAAGCGCGACGCTAGAAATATCCTACAAGGATGACGACAATGACGGCATTGTTGATGACACGGACGTTCGTGCGGTTGAACTTCAGCTTTGCGACTACGACGGCGCTACATGGACCTGTCTGGATTCGGTTGTTGACACCGTTAATAAAAAGGTGCGGGCAAGCACAGATCGCTTCAGCACATACGCACTGTTTGTACCACCCAAACCACTTGAAACAGACTGGAACCTCGTCTCCGTCCCACTAACACCAATACCTGCAATAGCATCCAACATATTCGGTGCATTAGCCTACTCCTACAACACAAACACAGGACTCTATCCTATAGCAGCAACAGTAGAACCTGGAAAAGCATACTGGGTAAGAAACGGATTCACCTCAATCAAAGCAACAGGAACAGAAACCCCTGAAACAAACTTCAGCATACCGATTGTCAAAGGGTGGAACCTCATAGGCAACCCCTTCCGCTACAAAATAAACGTAAGTGACCTCAAAATAACCAACGGCACCACAGAATACATCTCAACCGCCGAAACAAACGGCTGGGTAGTAGGCACACTATTCAACTACAACAACGGCAGCTACCTCATGTCCACCTGGCAAGACAGCGGAACCTTTGACCCATGGAAAGGGTACTGGCTACTCTCAGACATAAACGGCACACTAATCGTACCAAACAAGCCAATCCAATAAGGAGGAAAGCCATGACAACAATCAAAACAGCAAAAACAATAACAATCGCAATGGCAACACTCCTTACTGCAGCAGCATACAGCCACGCCGCAGACTGGAACCTCCCAATCACCATAACCTCCGGCACCTCCAGAACAGGAGCCGTACTCGGAATACACAGCAACGCAACCAACAGCTTTGACGCAGGACTAGACACCCCCACACCATTCTCGGAAGAAACACTCTGCGCCTACTTCAACCACCCCGAATGGAACATCACCACCGCAGGAACACCTCTAACCACATTCCACAGAGACATAAGAGGCACACTCCCCCAAACCTTCAGCCTCAGCATAAAATCAGCAGTCACACCAACCACCATAACCTGGAACAACACAACCATACCAACCACAGTAAAAGCTAACCTCACAACTAACGGTCAAACAATCAACATGACCACAACAGGAACCTACACCTTCACACCAGCAAGCCAACTAACCATAGCAGAGATAGAAATAACAGCAGGAGACAGCACACCACCATCACCACCAACCAATCTCCAATACAACATCAAAGGAACATCCATCTACCTCTCCTGGGACACCAACACCGAAAGCGACCTGCAGGGATACAAACTGCACCTCCTTGACAGCAGCGGCAACACCACCAGAAGCGTAGACCTTAAAAAAGTCACTAACTACAACCTAATGAACGTAATCAATGACCAACCATACAACCTTGCCGTATCCGCCTACGACACCACCGGCAACGAAAGCACCAAATCCACCATCATCACAGCAATCAAAGTCACCCCGCCAACAACACCAGCAGGAGCAGACGGCGACATAGACAAAGACGGCAGCATCACCATAACAGACGCCATCAAAGTCCTCCGTATGGCACTTAACCTAGACATAACCACGGCAGATGCAATAACACACGGAGATATGGACAGCGACGGCAAACTGACGGTCAGGGATGCACTGCAGATAATCAGGAAATCGGTGGGGTTGATATGAGGTTGCCGGGTATTGGAAGATGATGAAATGACTTCCGCGGCTACGATGAAAACCGGCTCTCAATCCGGAGTGTTTTTCGCCCTGCTTTTTGCTCTCTGTGCAACAGCTGCAACAGTACTGGCAGCTTATGTTCCGGAAACAATCCTGAATCTCTGGCTGGAAATATCTATCTCCACGACAACGGCACTTTGCAATTTGTTTGGTGTGCCGGTCACAATTGCTGGCGATATTATGACTGTCAACGGCTTTGCCATGCGCGTTATTACCCAGTGTACTGCAATGCACTATGTAATAATTATCTCCACAGCGATTCTGCTATATACCAGACACTCATTTCAGTACCGGTTAGCCGGACTGCTTATCTCAACTCTTCTTATAATAATTGCCAACTCACTTCGTCTGATCGTTATCGGGATTATTGGGAGCGTTTCTCCGGATGCTTTCCATATTGTCCATGATTATCTCTGGGTAGCCGCTTTCAGCCTGTTTGTGCTCGGAATGTGGGTCCTATGGGCTGAGCAGCGGTTCTCGTTGACGCGGTCTGCTGTCATGAGGGGGAGTGTTACTCTGCTTATATGCAGCACAGTTTATGGAGTGCTGTTGTTCGCGATGCCACTTTATGGGAAGCTTATGGCACTGATTACATCGCCCCTGTTCAAAATGCAGATAGGTGGTTCACAGGGGGTAATTTCATTTACGGGCGAGAAAATGCTCTATTCATATCCCGGAGGTAGTTTTAGCGCCAGTTATACAATGGACCTCATGGTGATTGCTCTGTATATAGGCCTGATTCTGGCTGCAGGTGATTATTGTAAGCAGATGATCAAAAAGGGAATCTCCGGTCTTGGCGTTATTCTCTGCATCAACGCAATTGTTATTTCCGTCGGCGGAGCGCTGGCGGTCAGATCCGGCGAAAATGCTGCCACTCTGTTTTTATGGATTGCTCACGGTCTGCTCCTGCAATTAACGCTTTTGACATGGATTTTATGGAGAGCACCCAGAAAGAGTCTGAATTAAAAGCCGTTGTAGTCAACAGTTGAAATTCAAATAAAGATTATGTTTGCAATAATAACCGATGATGCTGTACAAGACGCCTCTATGAAATCTTCCAATAATCGATTTAAATCATATATACGCTTGTCCTTATTTCTGCTTTTCACCTCTCTTTTCTTGGCTTTCACAGCATTTGCTGATGTCAGGCAGGATGCTGGATCTATGGTTTCAAATCTGCATTTGAGTCCATCGGCAACAAAATACCCGGACGATATCAAGAGCCTTGATCTGGTGTTCGAAATTGCAGAGCGTTATTTTATGGCCGGTGAGAAGGAGAATGCAGACAAATTTTTTCTTCTGGCTATTCAGAAAGCGCAAATAATTGACTCAATGTTCAAAATGAATGATGTCGTTGAAGTTGCAGAAACAAAGATTGTACCCGAACCAGCGGAAGAAGTTATAGTTATTGAACCCGACTCAAGCCGCCTTGTCGGCTCTAAAGGGGTATACACGGTAGTAAAATCGGACAATGTGAAGTTGATAGCGGCAAAACTTGGGGTTTCTCAAAAACATCTTCGCAGCATGAATGGCCTGAATGACAAATCGACCCTCAAAGTTGGACAAAAACTGGCCTACAACAATAGAAAAATCATCCCGCAGCAGATAAAAGACGGGATTATTGTGAATATTCCGGATCGGACTTTATACTACTTCAAGAAAGGTTCTTTGGTAACCTCACTTCCGGTCGCCGTCGGTTCTGCTACGAAGAATGAAAAATATGTCTGGCAGACACCTGTCGGAAAATTCAAAATCACCGCAAAAATGAAGGATCCTACCTGGACCGTACCGCAATCTATTCAGACGGAGATGGAGGAAAAGGGGAAAGAAGTTCTTACTTCGGTAGCTGCCGGCCCAGAAAACCCGCTTGGTAAATATGCAATCAAGACATCAATACCAGGAATACTTATTCACAGCACAACCAGGCCATCATCGATCTACAGTTTTTCAAGTCATGGCTGTATCAGGATATCCCCCGACAACATGGAAGATTTTTTCCCGCAGATCAAGGTGAACACCAGGGGTGAAATTATTTATAAACCGGTCAAACTTGCTGTGACTGAAAACGGCCGGGTATTTCTTGAAGTTCACCAGGACATTTATAACAAAAACAGTAATCTTGTTACGGAAGCCAAACAAATGGTGGAGAAACAAAAACTGTCCGGTGTTGTTGACTGGGAAAAGTTCAAAATGGTGGTAAATCGTAAAAGCGGGATCGCAGAGGATATTTCTCTCTAGTCTACAGTAGTTCCTTCTCCCTGAGGCCTGTTAATCATCAGGGAGAAGGCATCAGTCAGTCGTATGAAGAGGGTTCTGTCCCTTTTATGAAACATTCCATTACAGCTCCTGCGGTGCTCTCTTTGGCGAGTCTGCCGGTTCGGGGATTTATCAGAACAAAAGATACATTCTCAGGAGCGGTAAAATCTTCAGAAGGCAGAGACATAATCGCCTTCTGCATAAATTCACCCCATATCGGAGCTGCTGCCTGCCCTCCGGTTCCCCCGCTGCCTAATGATCTCTCCTGATCATAACCTACCCAGACACCAGTTACCAACTGTGGAATATAGCCGATAAACCAGGCATCTTTTGCGCCGTTAGTAGTTCCGGTTTTGCCGGCAACAGGTCTGCCGATAACAGAAGCTCGATGTCCGGTGCCGCTGGAGACAACGCTCTGCATCAGATTTGTAATAACATAAGCGGTTTCCGGAGAAATTACCGGGACCGGAACTGGCGGCGGAGTTTCCTGAAGGATAGTGCCATCTGTGTCAGTGACCTTTGTTATGAAATATTGAGGGGTCAGCACCCCGTTATTTGCAAATACAGCGTATGCGGAGGTCAGTTCAAAAGGTGAGATTGAGGCTGCTCCCAGTGCCAGAGCCAAATTCGCTGGAATTTGTGAGGTAAAGCCAAGTTTTCTCGCATATTCAGCGGTGTACTGGGCTCCAATCTGCTCCATGATTTTCACGCTGACGATATTTATGGAATAAGTCAGGGCTTCACGCATTGTCACAGGTCCGCGAAATTCGCGGTCGTAATTTTGCGGCGCCCAAATTCCACCGGCACCGTCAGGATACTCTACCGGCGCATCCTCTGTTACAGTTGCCGGGGTCAACCCCTTGTCAAGTGCAGCGGAATAAATAATTGGCTTGAATGCGGAACCGGCGTTTCGTTTCGCCTGCATGGCACGGTTGAACTGGCTCTTTTTAAAGTCATAACCTCCAACCATTGCTTTTACCCCGCCGGTACGCGGATCAATTGATACAAGAGCCGCCTGCACCTCGGGTGTTTGGTCAAGCGCAAACTGTGCCCCCTCTTTATTAAGTTCGGGCGTTATTACAGATACTTCTATGACTGATCCGAGCGTTAGCCCTTTGCTATTCTTTTCAGGTTTGCCGTAACTGTTTATCATAGCAACTTTGCCGGCCCAGGACATATTTTTTCGAGAAAGGACTCCTTTACGTTCTCCCACTCTGACTAAAGCTTCCCCTTTTTCGATATTGAATCCTACAACCACACCCAGGTAGCTTTCGCCGGTTTTTAATACAACGGAATCAATTCCATCCTCAACTTTGCCGCAATAAGCATCAACTTCCGTTTCGCTCAAATACTTTGTCGGGCCGCGATATCCCTGTCGCTTGTCGACCTCTTTGAGCCCCTTGCGCAGGCTGTCGTATGCTGCTCGCTGCATATTGGCGTTCATAGTGGTGTATATCTTCAATCCACCCTTGTAGAGTTGATCTTCTCCATACTTCTGTTCCAGCTGAATTCGCAGATGTTCGAGGTAATAGGCAGACTGATCGTTATTTACCTTCTTCATGGGCTGAAGCACTATTGGTGTCTTTTTGGCGTGCTCCGCTTCAGCAGCAGTGATGTAACCCTCTTTGGTCATACGCTCAAGCACATATCCCTGACGTTCTCGTGCTTTTTCAAGGTGTTTGATTGGGGAATAAGCATTTGGAGCTTTAGGGAGACCGGCAAGCATAGACATTTCAGCCAGGTTAAGCTGTTCTACATTTTTGCCGAAGTAGGTTTCGGCCGCGGCCTGAACACCATATGCGCCGCTGCCAAGATAAATCTGGTTCAGATAAAGGTACAGAATTTCATCCTTGGAGAGTCGTTCCTCCATCCGTTTTGCGAGAATAGCCTCCTTGATTTTGCGAGAAAACTTCTTTTCAGGCGACAATAGCATCGACTTTGTTACCTGCTGGGTGATAGTCGAGGCTCCCTCTTTTTTACTCAGAGAAATTACATTTTTTACGGCAGCTCTGATAATACCAAGATAATCAATTCCCTTATGTGAATAAAAATTGGCATCTTCTGCCGATACAAAAGCCTGGATAAGCTTACGCGGCATCTTATTTACAGGAACGACTATTCTACGCTCCAGATAGAACTCTCCAACAAGACTGCCGTCATCTCCAAAGACCTGCGATACAATAGGTGGTTTATAGTCTGCCAGACGATCTACTCTGGGAAGTTTTGCCATCAGGAAGAAAATATAGCCGGAGACACCAAGTAGACCTATAACTGCAACTGTAATAGAAATTAGTAGTATCGTAGACCAGAAGCTGCTTTTGGATGATCTTGATGGAACAACCTGTCTTTCCATTTAGTAAACCTTCCTGAATTCTGACGGATATTGGAGTTATAATAGTTGCCAGATTATGAATGCCGCAAAATAGCATATCATTGTGCCAAGAGCAAATAGACTTGTCCGGTAAAACTGACCGATTTCAGGCTTATTCATCAAGCGCAATCTTATGCCACACTCCTGCTTCATCAAGAGACATAACAGCATGAACCTTTAGCGAAACCCGAGTGCTGCGGGGATCAATCTCGTGTTGCGGAGGAAGATTGAAATACAGCAATCGCGTTCCATTGCCAAATTTCAAGCGGCAAACGGGAGCTCCATCAAAATCATCCGTAGAAAACTCTGAAAAACTGACTTGAGCCAGGCGATGATGCCGGTTTATTACAACATATGAACTGCCAAAAGCACTTCCTGCAGGAGAGTCCTGAATGTCAGTTTCGTCTGACGCATTGCCGAAAACGGTGACAGTCTCCCGCACGCCGGGTGTGTCCTCAAGATATTCGCCGTAAAATCCGCTTATAACATCACGATAGGCGCTATGTTCCGGTTTTGGATTGCACTGAATCACAAACAGGGCATCCAACCCCTGTCTGGTCGTAAAGTAGAGCTTATCGGCATGATCGATAATCTGCCGTATGTTCGAACTGTACAAGTCGCGATACAGATAATCAAGGCAGATAATCGCCATGAAATTAAAGCAGGATGGACGGCTGCGAAACAGGTAAAAATGCCTGCCACGATAGAGGTCATGAAACTTGTCGACGTACTCCTCGCCATGAAAAGGGTGACTCTTCGCTTCTAGAAAAACCCGCAGTCTGCCATCAGTCTCCTTAACGGCGGCACAACACCAGTTCACCGGCATATTCAGCACATCGCCCGAATCAATGTCGTGATCTACAAGCTGCAGCGCCTCGGCGTTATCCGCCTGAAATCGTTCCAGCAGTTCACGGTATTCGCTCAGGCGGACGTGCTCTACTCCGAATACGGTTACAGTATTCGGCCGAAAATTCTGTTCGATTGCTGCAAGCATATCGTTGAAACGGGAGAGTGGAAGAGATGATTCAGGAAACATCAGGAAATGAAGTTTTTTCAGATTCCCTTCACCGGCTGCCACCAGGTCCAGAATTGAACTGATCAGGCGCCACTTTTCATCCGGATCAACAACGCAGAAACCTATATCGGCCCGCCTGAGATGATTGGGAATCTGGGCGACCATGCAGTGCAGGTGATGCCCCATCGGAAATTCAAGGTTTACTTTTTTGTCGATAATTTCAGGCATCAGCAATATTCCGAATTATCGTTTAAAGAAAATTCCGGAAACACCTTGCCAAGGATAAAGCGTGCGCCTGCCGGCATTGCATAGTCGGCCAACTCACGGGAAGAGGCCCAGGTTGCTTCAGTTACTTCATGTATGTTGTGAACGACATCACAATAGAGCGGACGGCAACGATAATAGAGAATCACAAAATGGCAATTTTCATCGCCTGGGGTAAGGTGTTCGAAAACATCAATCAATCCCTCGACTTCAACTTCCAAGCCGACCTCTTCGTGCACTTCCCGCTTCAGTGCTTCCAAAATCGGTTCACCAAGATCAATTTTCCCGCCCGGCATAACCCATTGATCAAGAAAAGGCGGGATACTCCGCTTTGTCAGAAGCACCCGCCCATCATCATCCACAATCACCGCCACTACAGAAGTGACAATGTGTTCTTTCTTGAAGCGTTTTTTCGTCAAAATCGACTTCTTCCGCGTAAACTTTGAATTACTGAATAGAGCCCGAATTCAAAATCTGCTCAGCATCTTTTCAATAGTCAGCGTGAGCGTTGACATATCATCTCGACATATTCCAAAAACCGCTTCGGCATTCAGATCAAAATAATGATGTGAAATAATATCACGCGCCCCTTTTGCACCCTTCCAGTCTACTTCGGGATATTCCATCAGCAACGCACCGCCGGTAATCTTGTCAAGATTCTTTAGACTCTCACCGATTGCTATCAGCATCATGCAGATAGCATCAAGTCTATCCAGGCCATCATCACCTGCAAGAAAATCATCCGGAGATTGAATGGTCAGAAAGCGGCGTTCTATTCTTCTTGCCGCTTCTAATATCTGACAAAGAATCTCATGAACCAGTAAGTCATCAGACATAAATGGCT
>CAJBRY010000362.1 GCA_903958085.1 uncultured Geobacteraceae bacterium | reverse complement strand
GTTGCGGATGTATGGTATGGATACAACGTACTATTCAGAAACAGAAGGTTATAATTCCAGACTGGATGAGGTGCAGGCTGCAATTCTCAACTACAGGCTGTCAGGATTGGATGCCGCTATTGAGAAACGTAGTCGTATTGCTCAAATCTACGATAACGGTCTTTGCGGAACAGCAGATATTGGTCTTCCCGCAGTTCGGGAGGGATGTGGACATCAGTATTATCTTTATACGATCCGGACTGAACAGCGCGATGAGCTTATGAACTACCTGTCATCTATAGGCATTGAGTCAAAGATCAACTACCCTTGGCCGATTCACCTTATGCGCGGATATGCCTTTCTGGGATACGTCGAGGGTGATCTTCCTGTGACGGAACATCTGGCGCGTACCATACTTTCACTGCCGATTTATCCCGAAATGCCTGAAGAACATGCAGTTGAAGTTGTTGCAGCAATCAGAAGTTTTTTTGCATGAACCTGATCGAATATTCCCGCATGTATGAATCTGAAGAGCGCCACTGGTGGTATGTAGGGCTTCACAGGCTCATACTTGCAGCTGTCCGGAAAGAAGTATCCCGGCAAGGAAGGATGCTAAAAATTTTTGATGCCGGTTGCGGTACGGGTCGGCTTTGCCAGTTACTAAAAATATCCGGGCATCATGTTACCGGCTGCGACGCATCTGATGAGGCCATCCGCTTTTGTCGCTTACGGGGTCTCGATGGTGTTATTATGGCCGACTTGAATGATATTGAGCTTGAACCAGAGTCATTTGACATAATAACTTCCGTGGATGTTTTGTATCATGAAGGAATTACTGATGATGGAGCTGTTCTTGAAAAATTTCATAACGCCTTGAAGCCAGGTGGTCTCCTGATACTCAATCTCGTTGCTCACGAATTTTTACGCAGTACCCATGATATTGCCGTTCATACAAGAGAACGCTATACCAGATCAATTTTGGAGCAGAAGCTCCGTGGTGCTGGATTTGAAATAATTGCAACCAGTTACAGGGTGAGTATACTTTTTCCTCTGATTGCCGCATTCAGGATTATTAAGCGAATATTTCATCGTCATAATTCCGATAGTTCAAAGATTTCATCCGATGTCTCATTACCCAATTCCTTTACAAACGGTCTGCTGTTAAAAATACTGACACTTGAAAACAGAATGATTTTGTCAGGGATTTCCTTGCCGGTCGGATCCTCCGTCTACTCAGAGGCTCGCAAAGTTCGGGGAATTTGACATGCGGTTAGATCCAAACCGAATTCTTTTGATTCGTCCGCCAGACCCTTTTCAAAATTCCGCACTGCTTTCCCACACACGTCCTATGAATCTGGCATACCTTGCTGCAGCCTTGCGTAAAGCAGGGTTTGTTCCGCTTATTGCTGATTTTGAGATCAGACCTTATTCAATTGAAATACTTAGACGGTTACTGGAAGATTTCACTCCGGCTGTCGTTGCATTTACTGCCATGACCCCCACAATAAGCAGCGCCGCGGCTTTGGCCGGTGATTTAAAGCAGATGTTTCCTGATATTATTACTGTTATTGGCGGTTCCCACTCCAGCGCCATGCTGGTGCCTACCCTGACACGGTATCATGCATTTGATTACGTTGTAGCGGGGGAGGGTGAAGCAACAATTGCGGAACTCTGCTTGCGCATAAAAGATGGCGGCAGAGACAATGATATTGCAGGTGTTGCTTTTAGAGAAAACAGTGGAGTAACAGTTACGGAGCCTCGCAGCTTAATAACAGACCTTGATTCCCTTCCTTACCCCGCACGGGATCTTATCGACTACAAAACTCAGTCCGGACACTCAAGTCGAGGTTTTTCTAACAAGATCCTGTCTACGGAGTTGTTCACTTCGCGCGGTTGTCCCGTAGGGTGTTCATTCTGCGCTATTCAGACAACTTTTGGCAGAACAGTGCGTTTTCGTGGCCCTGATTTTATAGAAGATGAAGTGAGGCGCATGGTCAGGGAGCAAAATTTCAACCATGTAGTTATTGCGGACGATACTTTTACACTAAAACCGGAGCGTACTGACGCTATTTGCGAAATTCTTGGGAGAAGCGGGATATCTTCCTGGAATTGTGATACCAGAGTAAATTCAGTTACTCTGGATCTTCTAAAAACCATGAAACGGTGTGGGTGCGAAAAAGTTGCTTTTGGAGTTGAATCCGGCAGTCAAAGGATTTTGGATCTTATTGGCAAGGGAATCACAGTTGAGCAGGTGCGGAAAGCTGTGCTTTGGGCAAAACAGGCTGGAATCAAGCATATTGAAGGGAACTTCATTATTGGTTGTGATCCTTCGGAAACTGCAAGGGATCTTGAAGAAACCCGCTTATTGATTACATCCCTGCCATGGACTTTTGTTTCCATAGCCGTCATCGTACCATATCCAGGAACCCCTGTGAGGGAACAGATGCTGGCTGCCGGACTTATCGACACAAACTGCGACTGGGAGAATTATGTAATCTTCGGAAAACCACCAGGTTGGCGTACTCAGGAGTTCAGCGCTGATGAGTTGTTGCAACACCAAAGATCATTGACCAGGTCATTCTACCTGAGGCCATCCTATGTTTTGTCTATGCTTGCTTCAATCCGTTCTTTTGGAGAATTTCAATACTGGGTAAATTCCGGAAGTTCTTACATAAAGTGGTATCTCTCAGGTAATAGTTGAGGAGGTTGTTTGAACGGTAACTCTGATAGAGCTGACAACTCAAATCGGAAAGATAGTTCGTTTAAGTGGCTGCTATCAAAGGGTATCATGCTTTTTACTCTTGTAATTGCCGGCATTTATCTTTCACGTCCTCTCTACGACCCGGATTTCTACTGGCACCTGAAAGCCGGCCAATGGATATGGGAGAATGCCTCTCTACCATATTCAGACCCGTTTGGCATACCGCCACTTCCAGAGCCTTCAGGTCGTACTGATTTCATCTTGACATCATACTGGCTTATCCAGTTGATTATGTACGCGTTCTATTTGTTGTTTGGGATGTCCGGGATAATTATTTTAAGATGGATTGTTATAAGCATATCTCTAATAATATGTGCTAGTTGGACGAATGTGCGTAATAGCAGTGTGGTTGCAGTCATTACAATTGGAACCATTTTGATTCTTGAACAATATTTTATTGAACGTCCGCAGTTCATTTCATTCGTCTGCTTTGGGGCGCTTCTGGTAAGCCTGTTGCGTTTTTGTCAGCAAACGGTTGAAAGGTCGTTATCGAGTCTGCTGGTTCCAATTTCGCTTTTAATGTTGATATGGTCAAATATGCATGGAGGTTTTCTGATAGGTCAGGCAATTTTGATTTACTTTGTTATTGCCGAGGGGGTTAAGTTTCTTAACCCAAAAATGTTGCCTCTTTCAGCACAAAACTACAGGATTTTATTCATATCTTCCTTAACTGCGCTTATAGCCTCATTTGTAAATCCGAATGCCATAAATTTAATAAGATATTTACCAATAATTTTCGATGCGAATAATTATGCAAATTTGAATGTTATGGAAGAAATGTCAGTACTCGAAAACTATAAAGTCAATAAATACGGAGTATTTTTAATATATATCGGAGCAATGGGTCTTACAGCTTTTGCATTATTTTTATCAAAAAACCGGAAAAACATTACTATAGTTGGCATACTCATCGGTACAGCATTTATGGGTTGGCAGCATATGCGCCTGATGCCGTTCTTCGTAGTTTCAGCAACAATATTTATGACAAAATTTTTTGAAACTGAATGTTCGGCCATAAAAGGCAAAATTATTCTGATGCTGATTCTTCTTCTCACAACAGTTTATTGCATTAGTGACGAAAGTACTCATCTTAACCAGTCAATAAAATCAGGATGGGTACCAGTCGGCCATTTTCCAGTAAAAGCTGCTGATTATATTTCAAAAAACAAAATAACCGGGAATATCTATACGACAATGTACTGGGGTGGCTATATGCTTTGGCGGGGAGGTCCGGATAATAAGATTTTCTGTGACGGCCGAACGCTGAATATCCAACGAATTTGGGAATACAATAACAGCTTGATTGTAAGTAAGAAACAGCGTCCATATTGGATGGGACTCTTCAATATGTATGATATTCAAACAGCCGTTTTGCCTATCTATGAATTTGACGGAAGTCCGAATATGCTGACTCAGTCGATTTCAAATGATGCGGGATGGAAAATGATTTTTGCAGACGATAGTGAAGTGGTTTTTGTAAGAAGCAGTCTAACGCGTAATAACATATTGCGATAAGGAAAAAAATTGTACCTTCGCCTGATCAGTATCATCTTCAACGGCAGCAACATGGTTAATAGCTTGTTGATACTTGTTATTGGCTTTGCTCTCTATGCAAATACATTTAAGGCTCCTTTCCAGTTTGATGATTTCCCCTGTTTTGTTAATAATAGGGCTGTAATACATTATTTTGACAATTCTATGTCTTTTGCAGAAAAACGCGCAAACATGATTCCGGATGCTGAAAATAGTATGGATGCCAGGCCTCTGGTGTATTTTACATTTGCACTGAATTATCTCGTTCATGGGTTTGATGTTACAGGCTATCACATAGTAAATTTACTAATTCATTTGTCGACGGCGCTTGCTGTATATTTTCTTCTGTCAACGCTGTTTAAGACTGCCTTTTTTGATGATCACCCCGTCACGCCGTCTTTGCGTAAGGTTGTTCCGCTTGCGACAGCTCTCCTGTTCGTTAGTCACCCCATACAGACATCAGCGGTTACTTATATAACTCAGCGCTTCACATCTCTGGCAACGCTAATCTATCTGCTTTCCATCATGCTTTATCTGAAAGCGAGAACTTCCGATGACACAAAGAGGCAAATTACTTTTATTGCTTCTTCTGCTGGCTTTGCGGTCGTCGGAATGTTTACTAAGGAAGTTCTATTTACTGTTCCGGTTATAGCTGTTGTATGCGAGATTTTGTTCCTGAAAGGAGAATTTCGTAAACGTATTTTCTTCCTGCTTCCATTACTTGGAACGATGCTGATTATTCCATTTAATATGT
>CAJBRY010000361.1 GCA_903958085.1 uncultured Geobacteraceae bacterium | reverse complement strand
CAATTTCCCTTTTACGTTCAATATATGACATCATGGAATTCTTGTAGACTATTGAACTTCCAATAATCATAGCAAAAAAAGCCAATACGAGGCTAAACCACTTAATTGCCTCGGTCAGATTTGACGCATTGATATGCTGTTCCTTTTGACTTAATATTGATGAAACCTCTGGAATTTTAACCAACCGTTCTTCAAGAACACTGAAATAAGCTTCGCGGCTCCTTATCATTGCTGAATTCACAAGATTTTGTTCCCCGAGAAATTCTGCGGCCTGATTAATTGACACGATAGAATGCGCAGAAATATGTTGACCCGAAATTGCGCGAACAAGGAGCGTGATGCGTTTGGGGGATCCCATTCCATCCTTTGTTTCAAGAATGACCCTGTCTCCTGCAGAAAGCAAAAGAGCACTAGCTGACGAGCGACTTAGAATAATCCCTTCGTTTGGAATTTCAAGTAGACGACGCTCCTGATCATAAACTTTTTTGAATGTTCCTGAAGGGCTTAGTCCCACAAGCAACTCATTTCGAGATGCTCCGTCTCCGCCTCCATCATCAGTTCTGATCAATTTGACAGGAATCTCAAGATAACTTTCAATACCTTTTATCTCAGGCCAGCTTTTCATCTCCTCCAGACTGGCAACCGGCAAGAGAGATCCGAACTTAACAGCATAGTCATAGCGGTTTTCAAGCTGGAAGTGACGTTGTAGCATCGTGTCCCTTGAATCTGAAAAACGAAATGTAACCAGTAGCATTCCCAAACATATAAGCATGCCTAGTGTAAGAGAAATAAAGCGTCCTCTATTTCTTGAAATGGATCTTAGAGACATCTTCCAGCTACTGGGTAGCATTCTCCAGAAAGAAACGAATCTCTCGGCAAAAGTCCGTTTCTGAACAGGCGGCAACTCTTCCCTGAACGCTGCAGCAGGATCAATCTTGGCAATCTCTCGCGATGCAAGAATCCCAGATGAAAGCGGCACAATCATGCTGAGCATCACAGTTTTCAGAGCGATTTGAGGATTGAATCCATATCCTGCAACTGGGAGATCTATTGCTCTCTCGAGAAGTGTCGACATGAGGTGGGTCAACCCTATTCCGCAACCGATTCCAGCAACAGAACCAATAAGTCCAATTATCAGTGGTGGAATCGAATAGATGAGAATAATTGAAGAAAAGTCGTGGCCAAGAGCCTTGAATATACCTATCTGACGCCGCTCACCTCTTACCATTCTTCGGACAAGGATTGCCTGCATAATCAGTGCGGCCATGAATATCCACGGCGGGAGCAAAGAAGCAGCAAGTTCAAGCGTCTGAATCTGGCTTTTTATATAACGATGGCTCTGGTGATCCTCACGAGGATAGTTTCCTCTAACCCCATAATTATCCAGAATATCAGCTGCTTCTCTGCTCACTTTTTTATTCTCTTCACCCGAAATATTTCGGATAAGGAACTGATTAACCTCTCCAGGCATGCCAATAATTTTCTGAGCAGTTGCCAGATCAGTAAGAATTATGCCAAGCCCACCCCAACCAGGAAATTCAAGAGAACTTTTCTTCTTATGCAGAAACTCTGGCCCGGTTGCAATACCGACAATTTTAAGTCTGCATTTTACCCCTTTGGCAATTATATCAATCGTTTCTCCAGGTCTGATCCCGTGAGCAAAAGCATACTGCCTGTCAATCATTACCTCTGGCTCGATAGAACCGTTACGTTCAAAGCGACGCCCTTCAAGAATTTTAACCATGTTAGTTCCGATGCCTGACTGTTCCTCGCAGCTGAGCAAACGGCCAGCGTCGCGCGCCACACCATTTCGGACAATTTTTACTTTCTGGTTTATTCGCGGAGTGACATCTAGAATGCCTGGAAGAGTTCTCAATGTATTGGCAATACTCTGCGGAGCTGACACTACGTCAAAATAGTGGTCGGCAAAACGACTTTCCTGGTAGACCCTATCTCTGGAAGAGATCAGTCCGTGAAGGGTTGCAGTAGTACCGTAATATGCCGTTCCACCTGACGCCACAACCGCTGCAAGCGCAACACACTGTCCTATGATGGACTTCAGGCTGCGCAATGATTTCCTATACAGCATTCTCACCCTGATCCTACTCCTTCAGCATTCTTCAATAATTTAAACAAGAAATATCAAGAGCCGGCGACAAAAAAATCTCTCATCACCATTCAACATCTTTCGCATGAATCGGCAAATCGTTTTCCTTTATTTCTGCCAGACAACCACTTCTGAGGCGTAAGATCCTGTCAGCCATTGCTCCTATAGCTGTATTGTGAGTAACAATAATAACGGTACTCCCCTTACTGCTGGCAACATTTTCCAAAAGCATCAGAGTCTGCCGGGCAGAGGCATCGTCCAGCGCACCTGTCGGTTCATCGCACAAAAGCATTCCCGGCTTTTTAACTATTGCTCTAGCAATGGCAACACGCTGCTGCTCGCCTGCACTCAACTGAGAAGGGAAATGATCACACCTCGCCGCCAGACCTATCTCTTCAAGCAGATCGTAAGGTGAAAGCGGATCCGGACAAAGTTCAGCTGCAAGTGCTATATTTTCAACTGCCGTCAAATCAGGAATAAGGTTAAAAGACTGAAATACAAAACCAATATCGTGACGCCGGTATGCGGTTTTACCCTTTTCATCAGTAGAGGAAATATCATTACCCCTGAAAAGAACCTTTCCAGAATCTGGAGTATCCATAACGCCAAGAAGGTTAAGCAAAGTGCTTTTCCCGGATCCACTGGGTCCAAGAATTACCAGAATTTCTCCCTGATAAATATTCAAAGAAAAATCTTTTAAAGCATAAACTGTCCCACCACCCATCTGATAACTTTTACTTACGTTCTCAACCCTGCAAAGAATTTCCCGTTCTTTTATTTTACCTAAAGTAGACACTCGTATCTTCATATCTGCTCCAATACTACATTATTTCCGTAAGCGCTTTGAACAATATCAGCTTAGCTGCACTACTGCAACAGTCGTTTACAAAGACTTTTTACTGTTTTCATCCACCTTTTTGCATTCAAAAACAGCAAAATATAGTTCAACATAATTTCAGTCGGAAATATGTAAGACCTTACCAGTTTATAATTGACCAAAAGCTATTCCATATATATGATATTTTAAAATTCATTCAGGAGTTTCAATCATGGCATTTGATAAAACGAAAAAATTTAATGCGGAAGCAGATGTTTTAAAAGTACT
>CAJBRY010000360.1 GCA_903958085.1 uncultured Geobacteraceae bacterium | reverse complement strand
TTCATCAAGAAAAAGAGTACCGCCATCAGCTTGATCAATACGCCCTTTTTTATTGGACAAGGCACCTGCGAATGCCCCTTTTTCATGTCCAAATAATTCGCTTTCAATCAATTCTTCAGGTATAGCTGAACAGTGAACGGTTACAAATGAACGTTCCTTCCTGGGACTGTTGCAATGAATAGAATATGCAATCATATCCTTTCCTGAACCGTTTTCTCCCGTTATAAGGACTGGAGTAGAAGAACCGCCTATACGCTTAATATGGCCACGTAAAGCAACTATTACTGGTGATTCGCCGACAAGTTCAGATTCGGTAGAAGTAGAGCGTTTTAATTCAGCGTTTTCAGCCTTCAATTCCTGCAAATGCAGTGCATTAGCAACACTTATCATAACCTTTACAATCGAGAGTGGTTTTTCAATAAAATAAAATGCACCTAGTTATGTATCTCGAACTTCTGTTTCAATAGTACCATGGCCGGAAATCATGATAACAGTAACTCCGGGAAGCAGCTTTTTTAGCTGTCCTAGAGCCTCCAAACCATCCATTCCAGGCATCCAAATATCTAGCAGAATAAGATCTGGAAGTTCTAGGCGTGCGCATTCTATACCTTCAATTCCATTATCCGCAAAGAGAACCTGATATCCTTCGTCCTCCAGAATTCCTGCAAGTGCAGTTCTGATATCTTTTTCATCATCAATTACCAGTATTGTTTCGTTCATAAAAGCCTCCCATATCATCCGTGTCCAGGCTAACCGGCTGGAAGTTCAACTACAAAAATAGCTCCTTGTGGAGTGTTGTCCCTAATTCTTACAAAACCTCCATGATCAGTAACAATGCTGTTGACAATCGCTAATCCGAGTCCGGTACCAGTTTTTTTAGTTGAAAAATATGGTTCAAACAGACGAGGCTTATCATCCGGAGAAATTCCTGGACCATCATCAGCAATGCTGATAATTGCCATCTTCAAAATATCATCGAACAGGCTATTGATGTAAATATTCCCATTTTCTTCCATTGCGGCTACTGCATTTTCCAAAATATTGATTAGGACACGTTTTATTTGATCTCGGTCTATCATCAACTTAGGCATTTTATGATCTAGAGTTACGTCGAATTTTACATTCCGATGCCCTTCTTGGTAGAGGGTAAGAGTTTCCTGTATCAACTGATTAATAAAATTTGGTTCCGGTTGAATAGCCGGCATGCGAGCAAAATTAGAAAATTCATTAACAAGATTTTTCAGATCATCTACCGATTTGATTATCATTTCTGTACATTCGTCAAAAACTTTTTCATCGTCAGAAAATCTTGACAAATAGCGTTTTCTGAGACGCTGAGCTGATAGTTGGATCGGAGTCAGTGGATTCTTTATTTCGTGGGCTATTCTGCGAGCTACTTCACGCCATGCAGCCATCCTTTGAGCGCGCATCATTTGGGTGAGATCGTCCAACACAACAACCATACCCAAAACCTCACCATCACTGGCACGCAGTAAAGTGAGGTGCAGCTGTAAAGCAATACGAGAACCACGCAAATCGAGAAAAACTTGCTTACTTATAGTCCCGTGATTTGACTGAAGCAGATCTCTTATTGCTTCTGAAGCTAATTCAAGATGCTTATCCAAAACAACATCGCGGTAGTTTTTTCCCAGAACATTCACTGCACTCAAGCCCAGCAAGCGTTCGGCGGAGGTATTGATCGTCCGCAATATTCCTTCACTATCAATAGATATAACACCAGCCGCAATATTTCTGAGAACAATTTCCATATATTGCTGCCGTCGTTCAATTTCTTTGTTACTCTGAAGAAGTTCAATATTTGAGACGTTTAGAGCATTCTGCTTCGTACGTAAATCATCTGTCATAAGATTGAATGACTGCACAAGAAGACCAATTTCATCCGTAGAAAATGAGTTTATGCGAACATCAAGATTCCCCCCTGCCACAGCATGGGTAGCATCTACCAGTTCCTGAATTGGTTTTGTCATACTGTTTGCCAGATAAACACCCATCCAATAGGCAAAAAAGACTATAACCATAGCAATAAGAAACAGAGTGACTATATACCCTGAACGTATAGGATTTTTTAAAATTTTGAGCTGGCGAAAATCATGATAAGAGGCTGTAATTTCTTTCATTTTATTCACAAGTGAATATGGCACAAAATAATTTACAACAACTACTCCAACAATATCAGACTCATTCCAGGTAGAACGAATAGGAACTATTCCACGAATAAGGTCAGCCTTGCCTGCCTGGTTTACCCTGGTTAATTCTTCACCTGCAAGTCCACGCTTAATATCTTCTGATGATGGATTTGTAAATTCACCCTTTGGAACAGCAGGGTTTGATGCGCGCACTAACTCTTCGCGCTGTGCAGAATATATCTCAACCACTCCAAGGTTATATTCCACCTGTTTAGTTTGGATAAGTTGCTTAAGTTGGGGGAGATTGGATTCGTTAAGCAGTTTTTGATCTTTAATAAATCCACTTATTTGCTTGCCATAATATAGGGAGTTTGCAGCATAACTTTTATAATATGTCTGAGCAACTTCAAGCGATTCACTTAATGAAGACTCAACCTGAGTATTAAACCAGTTATGAACAGTGTTGTTAATAAATCCTGCAGCTGCAAAAAAAAGTAATAGTGTGGGTACAAGTGACAAACCAACAAAAGAAAGAACTAGTTTATTGCGAAGTTTTTTTGCAAGAGGGTTTGCTCGGCTTTCAATAAACAATTTAACTACATTGCGACTAACCAGATATACCAATAATATTACAAGTAAAATAACAACATTGATTACTGCAAAAATAGCAATATTGCTGCCCAGATTAGCATCTGCGCTTAACTGGGTAAGACTTATTTCAGCCTTTGTCAGAAAGAATATTAAAACTATTGACAGGACTATGACAATCGCCTCACGCAAGCGCTTGTTTCGTTCTTCCCTGGAGATCTCAATACTCATTAATCAAATATTCCTTTCATCTTAAATACCGGGAAACAGTAACATAAACAGTATGCATATTAAACTCATTGTTGCATTATTGCAT
>CAJBRY010000359.1 GCA_903958085.1 uncultured Geobacteraceae bacterium | reverse complement strand
GTTGAAGTCGTGTGCGATTCCGCCGGCCAACTGACCTATGACATCCATTTTCTGGGTCTGTCTTATCTGGTCTTCCATTCGTTTCTGCTCGGTTACATCAAGAAAAACGATCAGTTGGCATCTAGTCTCTTTGAAGTCGATAATATTGCTGTATAAAAGTACGGTACGCTTATTTCCGTCATAAGTAATTATTTCTGTGCTGAAACCGGCTACGCCCTGTTGTTCATGAACCTGATTCAGAAAACGCTCCCGATCATTGTTATCTGCCCAGAGGCCTATCTCAACGCCGTTCTTTCCAATTACTCGGTCATAAGTGTAGCCAAAATCCTCGCTGAAAGTATGGTTAATTGCACGTATTATTCCGTTATGAAGAGAGGAAACTATAATTGCAAGGGGGGAAACATCAAAAAGAGTCTGAAGATTTCGATTCGATTCGTTCAGCAGTTTCTGACCGGCTTCATACTCTTCAATCTGTACCCGCAGCATCTCTTCGGTTGCCAGCAACTGGTCGTGAGTTTCGCCGAACTCGATGACCTGCTTCCTCAACATTTCTTCAATAGCCTGCAGTTCTTTATTGCGATCAGTCAGATGCTCATTAAGCGCTACAAGTTCAGCAGTTTTCAACTCAACCAGCTCCTGAAGATGACTCTTGTGAAGTTCAAGCTCCCGTTTCTGCCGGTAAAGATCTGAAAAAATCTTGACTTTACTGCGTAGAATAAGAGGTTCAATAGGTTTTGCAAGATAATCTACAGCTCCTGAGTCATAGCCCTTAAACTGAAACTGTATGTCTTTTAAGCCGGCAGTAACAAAAATAATCGGAATATTTCTTGTTTTTGGATTTGCCCTCATCAGTTCAGCTGTTTCAAAACCATCCATATCAGGCATCTGAACATCCAGGAGTACCAGGGCAAATTCCTGTCTGAGAGTCAGACGAAGAGCCTCGTTGCCAGATGATGCTTTTACAATTTCATACCCCTGATCAATTAGAAGTTCTTCAAGCGAGAGAAGGTTTTCAGGCCGATCATCAACAATTAATACCGACACTGTATTTGGTAGAATGTCGTTGTTCATATTTTCCCCTGTACAAGTTTCATCAAAAGTTCAGGAATTTCATTCAATTTTACAATATGGTCAGCTTTCAACAATTGCAGTGCGCTCTTTGGCATAGAATCCATTTCTGCGTCAGCCGGATCCTGCACGATTACCAGGCCACCGTTCTCCTTTATTTTAAGAAGACCTTTGCTGCCGTCAAAGCCGGCACCGGTCATTATAATACCAATAAGTGCGGGCCCAAAAGCATTTGCAGCCGATTCAAATAGAACATCTACTGAAGGTCGTGCAAAGTTTACTGCCGGATCGATTGAAAGTGCCAGACTGAAATTCCGTTCAACCAGAAGGTGATAATTTGCTGGAGCCAGATAAGCAGTGCCAGAAACCATAGTTTCCTGTTCATCGGCCTCCTTTACTTTAATCGAGCAAAGCGAGTCCAGCAAAACTGCCAGACCGTCATCAGAGTCCGGTTTGATGTGCGTAACGACCAGAATTGGTATCGGAAAGTACTGGGGAAGCGCTCCAAGAACAAGCTTTAGAGCCATGACACCACCTGTTGAAACCCCCATGACAACGGCTTTATATTGTCTAAAGCTATTTTTTCTCATAGTGCTTCCTGTAAATCTGTATTCTTGGTTTCAACTCCTCATAATGGCTGAAAATCTGACGACGTTCAAGAGTCTCCTTTGTACCCAGGCAAAGAAAACCACCAGGAACAAGGCTGTTGTCAAAAAGTCCGAGAACCCTGTCTTTGAGAGCCTGTTTGAAATATATCATAACATTGCGGCAGAGAATCATGTTCATTTCACCGAAATCGGCGTCAGCAGCAAGATTGTGTGCGGCAAAAACAATATTGTCACGGAGTGAAGGTGTCAGAATTGCGTGGTCATATTTGGCGGTATAGTAGTCAGAAAATGACCCTTTTCCGCCAGAAAACTGATAGTTTCTGGTAAAACGCTGCATCTCCTGAAGTGGATAAATTCCCTCCTGTGCCTTGCGAATCACCTCTTCATTGATGTCGGTTGCATAAATACGGAAGCGACCTTTAAACCCTTCCTCCATCAGCAGAATGGCCATTGAATAGACCTCTTCACCGGTAGCACAACCGGCATGCCAGATCTTAACAAAAGGGTAGGTCTTTAAATATGGAATAACCTGTTCCCTGATAGCTTTGAAAAACGGTGGATCGCGGAACATCTCAGAAACGTTGACTGTAATCCCCCTCAGCAGAGTGTCGAAAAAAGCTCGATCGCGCAGGATCAGAGACTGGGCAAGTGAAAAGGTCTGAAACCGCGAACCAGTGAGCCACTGGGTCAGCCTCCTTCGTAGAGATGCCTCGGCGTAATCTCGGAAGTCGTAGCCGTAAACCTGATAAACCCCTTCCATAAGCAGCTTTATTTCTATGTCAATAAGTTCGTCGTTAGTCATATTGTCTCTCTCATCGTTTAAATATTCAAAACGATTTTCTGTTATAAAAAGGTCTCCTGCATTTTATTCAGGATATTTTCCCGTCCTTTAGCAACGTTGCGTATATATCGGGATAGAGTGACTTTGCGCACTCCGGACAACCATCTCTGAACGAACAGAAGCATCATAGTTGAATCTTTGCCGGTATTCGTCCAGTGATAAGTGCCAGCTCCATGCAAACAAGGCAATTGTGAGAAAAACACCGACGATGGAAACTATGAGTACCGTGCTACGGTGCTTATTTGCAGTAATTATTTCAGTTGATTTCATCTAATACTCCGAACAATGCCAAAGCGGCCAAGCAGATTAGAACCTTGAAAAAACATTTGTCAGCAACGCGGGTTAATAGCTTTTTCAAGGTCAATCTTTTTGATTCATCTGGCCTTGTTCTCTCAAAAACCGTGCACGTTCTTCAAGCTCTTCATTGGACTGCTGAAGTTCTTCCTGTTGAACCCTGAGCTCTTCACTCTGCGCCTGGGTCTGCTCAAGAAGATCAATTACCTGCTGTCGTGAATTGTTAATATTCATAGCGATAGCAACACCCTCAAGTGCCTGCTCCAGAAAATCAAAATCAGCAGCAGAAAAATTTGTGAAACTACCTAACTCCAGAACTCCAACCAGATTGTCATTGTGCATAATCGGCATAATCAAGACGTTATTTGGTACTGCATTGCCAAGTGCCGAGTTGATCGAAAGATAGTCCGGTGGGAGGGAATTTATGCTGATCATTTTTCTTTCAAGCGCAGCCTGACCAGGCAACCCTTCACCAAGAGAAAAACCATCTGCCAGACGTTTTGATCTGTTTGAGATTGCGTAAGTAGAAAGAGTCTTCAGTCGCTCTGCTTTTTCATCATAAAGATAAATTATTCCGACACCGGCTTTTAGATAATTGGCGATAAAAGTCAAAGTGTTTTCGGCCAGTTCATGGGTTTCATGCTCACCGCGCAGGATTTTGTTAAGCTCGAACAATCCGTTTTTCAGATGGTCGCGTCTGGCCTCATCTTCTCTGCCGATTCGAAGGGAAGTGGTCATGCCAGAAAATGCTCTGTCCAGAGTTGCTTGAGCTTCACTCATGCCGACGACTGCCCTC
>CAJBRY010000358.1 GCA_903958085.1 uncultured Geobacteraceae bacterium | reverse complement strand
TAACTTCAGTGGAATCTACAAATTTTATAGCATAGGAGGCTCTTCTGCCTTTTGATCCAGAACTATATCCATCACGGCAGTATAAAATTTCGGATATAATGTGTCCTCCCTCTACTACTGGATACCCTACACGAAATGTGTTTGGAATTGGTAAACTTTTGACATCACGAATAATTTCTAAAATTTTCATAGCAATTGTCCTTTCAAGATTGTTTTTGTTTGCTAGTCCAGACCCCAGATGTTAATTTTTTGGCACGTTCAGGGACTTTTAAATTAAACACATATATGTGTGCTTCTTTAAGTTGTCCTGAATTCGTTTTTACCACAACTCTCCTTCTAATATACATACCGTCTCTAATCTCGGGATGATAACCTTCAATTGAATCCATATTACGAGTAACTTTTTCAGGATCAATATACTCATGAAGTTCTCCGATTACCTTTCCTTTACCGGGTTTTATTCCTGGAAATGACCCAAGATTAAATAAATCATACCCTTCAATTTCGGCTTTTTCTGAATTTATACGAAAGTCGTTAAATTGCTCCGCAAAATAACCACCTATCTTTAATGTACCATACACAAAAAATAGATCTGTTTTCATAAATGGATTCCCTTCTCAATTACCATGTACTTGTTGATGTGCTACTAGTATACGTAGCCATTGACGATGTTCCCCATTTAATTTTTACAGGGGCAGGTTCGGCAGCGCCAAAAATTTCATTTGCATCATTATTAACTAATTGCACCTGAATCACCATTCGCTCACGGGGTTTAGTTTTGCCACGTTTCTGATAATGAGCCTGTAATCTATTCTTGATCTTATAAGCTTGCTCACTATTTGCAGTTTCAAAATATGTGCTGCCTATTGGAGTTTGCTTTACTCTCATGTTTATCTGCTCTGCCATAGCAAATCCCTCTAATACCCTGAGACATTCCTCTGGATTTCCAGCAAAATATACATCGATACATTTCTTAGTTAGCTCCTGCATAAATCCACCAAAAACTGGCTTTTCATTTGGACCACCAAATAGGAAATTGTGCTCCTTTAATGCCCCTATTGGTGAAGAGCCATTTCTTTTACTTCTCAATTCTGCCAATCTTGCTTCTTTCTTTCTGATCTTTTCTTTCTCTTCTTCTATAGATTTTATGGTCTTAGCCACATCTATAGTATTTTTCCATCCACGATTCACTAGTTTTTCAACACGTAATCCAAGGGCATCAGTATGAATTGTGTCAGAATTCTTATTTATTTTAAGAATTCCGTCCAAGCAATCCTGGTATGCTCCTGGAACAACTTCAAATACTCGCCCATCACTTAGCATTATCACACCACAACAAACTATGTCAACCATCCTAGCGACACGTATAACTCTTTGTAATGGATCCCTGTCTTGATATCTAGAAGTAATTAATTGTACTATCTTACCACCAATGGTGATGAAGGAAGATATTCCTGATATTGGAGCGAATTTTATTGCTAAATCTCCTGAACTTTTGATTGTTTGATCAGCTTTTTCCTTAACAAAAGGGATCCATTTCGGATTTGTAGCAAACATCTTAGACACATTCTCAAAATCATCAGATGTTATTGCTATATCAAGATCCCCAATCAACTCTTTTCCTGCTATACAATCCCTAATTGCTCCACCATATACGATTGAGGTAGGAACCATTAATTCTGTAGCATTGTCAAAACGCTCCATTACAATTTCCTGTACCCAACCAACATTCTCTATCTCTTTTAAATACCCCGGTATTTCAGGATTCATGGTATGTGATCCTTTCTTGTATTTCAATACATTTTATAGGAATAGAATGATCTGCTTCTTCAAACACCATGTCTATCAGCCATGGGATTATAGGCAACGACCTAATATACGCTATGGAAGGATTACCTTCCCTTACCCTCTTAATGTACCGCGCAATGTGTCGAAGCCTATATACCTTTTCTAGTGTTGTATCGTTTTCATACATTATCATAGCTGTAAAAACCATTATTCTCCTTTACGACATTTTTAAGTTGTTTGTGTATGCTCCTCCTTTTGTAAAGAAATTTTGCAAAAGTGAAAAATCACGTAATTCTTCTGGATGCCATTGCACTGCAAGTATCGGACTTCCCCAATTCGTTATACAAAATGCTTCACAAACTGCCTCTGTGCTCATTTTATTTTTGGCAATCTTCAAACCACGTTGTGTCCATGCTGCCATCTTGAACTGTCTTGCTCCAAGTACATTTTTCTGTTTGAAATCCGTAATTAAACACTGATGGTGCATACTATTTACCGGGGTATGAAATGGTCCAGGTTTATCTGGTTTAATACTATATAATGTCTGTGGTACATATTCAACGAAATGTTGGTGGATATTTCTAGATAGTTGCTGATTATCCACTTGATTATGCTCTCCAATATGCTCACAAAAATACATGAACTCAAACATTTTATTATCTGCACGCATATATTCTCTTGCGATGAGCTGGAATCCTCTACAAATACCAAATATTGGAATTCCACGTTCGCGGGCTATATGAAATAATTTCCTTTCAAAAGCATCTTTTTCAGGGTCTACTCCAAACGATGATGTGTTATCTTCACCATAATAAATAGGATCCAAATCGATGCCTCCAGGCAAAAGCAATCCCTCTATCATTTCAAAGACCACATTATCCGGTATCTCAGGAGTAATGATAATTGGAGTAAACCCTGCATCTGCCACGTATTGTACATAGGCCTGATTAACAAAATATTGTGTCTTACTTGAGGACGCCGTTATTCCAATTTTCATGCTACTTTTTCCTTTCCATAAAGTTTCCATTCGGCATGGAAGTTCATATCATTGGCCTTCAATTTAGCCAAAGCTTCATTAAAATAAAACATAGAATCTGCGCTCAGTATTGGAGCCAATGACTTCTCAAACATCTTTGTTGCTGCAACCGAATCTCCGATAGAGATCACATTTTTCACCTGGTCTTCACCCATTTCGTCGATGAGGTCATTTGCTCTCCCTGAACGTACAACAGTAAGAGCATCCTGGGTAAGACTGTAAATCATCATAACAGTGATGGGACTTTTTAACCAATAGTTTGATAGCACTCTATATTCAACACCGTAGTCTTTTGGTCGATGGGCACCTGGTTTTCCATAAAGTTGACGACGACCGATAGCTTCTTTATTGGAATCCAGAATTGATGATATTACGCCATGAATACAATCCATCACTTTTATCGTATTCAATTTACCTTCAAAACCAAGGAGAAACGCATTTTCATCTTTACCATCAGTACCGACGTGAATATGGGCACCACATGAACGAAAAGTATTGTCAACTGCACATGGTTTATCGTTATCTTTTAGTGTCCATGCATCGTAATCCGGGTCACAACCAAATGCCATAGCCTCAGGATGTGTTAATTCTTCGGGGTCAAAGCTGGCTGATGGTATAGCAACAATTTCTGTATCTGTCGGCAGAGTTTTGATCGCTTCTGATAAAGTATTTTGAATATTATTTACAAATTTCTCCATGTTATCAGCAGGATCTGTGGCAATTTCCATGGCTACATTATCTCGTTGGATATTCCCACCCAATGGCAGTCTGAACGGATTATCCTTTGTTCCGGTAATAAATGGTATAGCAGAAACCAGCTTCCCGCTCTTAATATTTTTCAAAAAGAATTCTGGATCACAACCAATTGTCATTGTCATTGTACTATTTTCCTCCTTCAATAAGTTCGTTTTTTCGTGGAAGATGCTTATTACACAATGTAAGAAATCTTTTTTGAATTTCTCTAGCATATTCGGTATAATTAGTGTCTTCTTCCGCAAAAGTTAGCAGTCCACCATTTACATGAACGTAGTCATATTTTTCAACATCTGGCCACGCATCCAAAACACCAACATCTTTAAAAATCTCATCATGATATTTCATAATAATGTACAGTTTGTCCCAAAATGCCCTGAGATATTGGCCATTATCTAATGATCTGTCAATGCCTCCAACACTGTTACCTAAGAGTGCTTTTTCTTTCATTTTAAATAGCTCAGACTCAAAGATATCATAATTATCAGTGTTAATCGGACCATCTTTAGATATCAATCTTAAAATCCATGTTGCTACGGATAACAACTGAGGTTGAGACATCCATTCTGCTGGAGATGTTAATAGCCATGCATTTTTATAACATTGATGCCTTACCGTAGTGATAGTGCTAGGAGACCAATTATTAAATCTCTCTAGCAGGTTGAGGGCAGATTTACCACTAAATAATCTACGTCTAAAATTGTCAAGATCTTGTGGATCATGCACTATTAGCAGTCTTAGTTTAGACAAATCTATTGGTGGTCAAAATAAAGAAACTATATTATTAACTGTTGATTGTTTTAAAAATTTTTGTATGTTATCAGGAACACCTAAATCAAAAGAAATTCGTAAATATTATATAAAAATGGAAAACATTATGCATCAATACACTGAAAACACGGACGAATCATCTGATGTAGGTGATGAGTTGCGTCAACGTATAGGACGGATAGTGGATGGCGCATCTAAATGTGAGCCTGACCACAACCTGAAGACATGGCTAGCGAAGGTTGGACAGCAATTTCCTGAGTTGTTCATGGTTTAAGCGCCTTTTTCGAGCCTGCGATTTTTAGAACCGAGAGCAGAGCGGCCTCCCGAAAACTGAGAGCCAGCCTTTTGCCCATCTGAATATGCATCTTCGTCGTTGTTGATGTAACTGAAAGATCGGTGAAGATTGGGCTCAAATGCGTGCATGGC
>CAJBRY010000357.1 GCA_903958085.1 uncultured Geobacteraceae bacterium | reverse complement strand
AGCTTCTTTTTCACTATCAAAATAGTAGAGATGCGGATAAGAGGCTTGCGGAATATCGCGTAATTTAAGATTTACTTCAACGATTACTCCAAACTCGCCTTCCGTAGTAACGAAGTACGCAAACTCAGGATCACTAGGTGTTAGTTTTTTGGACTTCCCGGATGGTAGAATAACGGTCATGGATACAATCTGGTTGGTTAAGTGGCCATAGCGGAAACTGTTAATGCCATAACCTCCTGTGGCAATCCAACCAGCGACTGTGGAGAACTTGCTCGATGGATATGTCATCAGACATAAACCCTCTTTTTTTGCCAGAATGTCAATATCGCTCCATCTTGCTCCTGCCTCTACGGTTACGGTCTTTTGCGTTTTATTCAGGTAGAGGATTTTTCGAAAAGGGGATAAATCAATAACAATTCCTGCGTTTGTCGGGATTACTCCCCCAAATCCCCACGATGCAGCACCCCTTGGAATAACCGGAACTTTGTTCTCATTTGCAAATTCCAGTACTTTTTTTATCTCTTCAGCACTTTTGGGTTGTACGACGAAAGTTGGTTGTATCGAAAAAAACGTTTTAGTCATGATTGATGGAACATCGCCTATATCATGGCTGTACATTTCTTTTTCTTCAACTTTGTCGATAATTTTAATATCGCCCGCTATTTTTTTGAATTGCTCAACCAGCTTCATTTTATAAATCTCTTCCATTTCTATTTATGAATCAATGCTGCGTTATTATGCTTAGCAAAATAAATGCCAACGGCGAGCCTTACAGAAATGAGTTCCTAATTATGGAACAACAAAGCGGAATGGCATAAAGAAAATCTGCTTCTGGAAAAAGAATCGGTAAAATATTAAGAACTCCAATGTTACGATATTGTGATTTTATCGAAATTAATGACACATAATTGTTCCTTGTTACGTTTCTCCTTATAGCATTTTCGATTAGTGGATGTCTCTTTATATAATTAGTTAAAGACGACAATGAGTCTGCATATCAATAATATTAGAGTGGACGAACGACTATTAATTGTTATAGGAAACTAATCCTAAACACCTTTGGCATATTATTCGCACTCGAAATCAGAAATCGGAAGGTTAACTTGCTCTATTTTATTAGTTGAGCTTGTTTTCAAAAAGATTAATAGAAATTTTAATAAGAAACTAATGGAGGAATTATGAAAAAATCGAGTCCAGTCATCGCGGCTGAAAGAAATTACGTCATCGAAAAAGAGAAGTTCGTTCCCGTTTCTGAATACTATGGTGAAGACACCTTCAACAATAAAGTAATGAAAGAGAAGCTGCCCAAAGAAACATATAAAAAACTTCTGGAAGCGATCAATGAAGACAAAGTTCTTGATCTTGCGACTGCTGACATCGTTGCTCATGCCATGAAGGAATGGGCGCTGGAAAAAGGAGCAACTCATTTTGCCCACTGGTTTCAGCCGATGACAGGCATTACTGCCGAAAAACACGATGCCTTTGCCGATCCTGCCGGAATTGGCGAAGTTGTCGAGAGATTCTCCGGTAAACAGCTTGTTCAGGGCGAGCCTGACGCGTCGAGTTTCCCCTCCGGCGGCATTCGGGCAACCTTTGAAGCCAGAGGCTATACGGCCTGGGATATGTCATCGCCGGCATTTATTAAGCGAAACGGCATTTCCACAACTCTTTGTATTCCTACGGCTTTTATATCCTATACCGGACAGGTTCTGGATAAAAAAACACCGCTTTTACGCTCCATTAGATCACTTAGCCGGAGCGCTGTGAACATGCTCAAGCTGCTGGGTGCAAAAAATGTGAAAAAGGTTCATTCTAACTTGGGGCCGGAGCAGGAATATTTTTTAATCGATATGGATTATTATTATAAACGCCCCGATTTGGTGCTGGGCGGTAGAACAGTTGTCGGCGCGCCTCCGGCCAAAGGCCAGGAACTGGAAGATCAGTATTTTGGGAGCATCAAAGAAAGAATTTCTTCCTACATGCACGATGTGGAAGAAGAGCTCTT
>CAJBRY010000356.1 GCA_903958085.1 uncultured Geobacteraceae bacterium | reverse complement strand
GTCACGGCAATAGGAACAGCATCAGAGTCGACTATCTCACATCTTTTTTCCCACATTTTTCTGAAAACCTTCTGTAAATTCACCGTGAAGGTAACACCGTCACATAGGGGTGAATCAGCCATTTTTTTGCGTAGTATTTTTCTCAAAGCAGAGAGCTTTTCAAAATCTTTTGCCAGATTGCTTGCAATATATATATATTCATCATGAGTTGTTGCGACATATTCACTCATTCCAATATTCATAAGGTGAGTCAACGAGTGGCGTGAAGAAAATAATTTACCTGACAAAGCTACAACAGGAACCCCCATCCATAGAGATTCAATTGTTGTAAGCCCACCGCTATAAGGGAAAGTATCAAGTTGGATATCAACCTGGGAATATTTACCGAGCATTTCTGCCGGCATGCTGCGGCCTTCAGTTATAATTCTTTCATTTGAAACACCTCGATCTATAAAATAATCCAGATAACGCTTTACTGTAAATGGATCGTCAAAAGAGGGATTCTTTATAAATAATCTTGAACCTTCTACCAATCGCAGAATATCCACCCACAAGCAAAGAACATCATTTGATATTTTTGCCAAATTATTAAATGCACCAAATGTAATATATCCGTTTAATAAAGCAGGTAACTCTGAGACTATCGGAGCATATTGTGGTGGACGGTAACTTATGTAGTCATCCGGCATACGAATTATTTGTTCACTGCATTGTTCTTCTGATCCTAAAGGTGACTGAAAACGATCCGAAATAAGATAATCAATAGTAGACAAACCGGTTGTTCCAACATATCCAGCCCAAGTAACCTGTATTGGGGCTGGTTTCATTGCAAAAACTTTTAGTCGATTTCCCAAGGTATGCCCGGACAAATCAACCAGAATGTCTATGCAATCCTTATGAATAACTGAACATAAAGCAGTATCATCAATATCATTTACTGTTAGCCAATTGTCAGATGATGATCGAAGCGTTTCCGTAAAATCATCTTCATACTGATAAGCCAAATCTGAATAGCAGTAAACTTCGAATTTATCTCGATTGTGAAGTTCAAAAAACATTTGAATAAAATACGCTACCGGATGACGGCGAAAATCTGGAGACACAAAACCTATTCTAATTTTTTTATCGGATATATATAGACAATTATATTCATTACTAATGCGAGTTAAGTTTTCAACATGTAAAGATTCCCAGTCTCTGCTAAGCCGCAAAATATCTTCTGGAGTCGTACCTGGCAAGTAATGCATGAGCATGATCAAGCTGGAATGGGCTTTATGTAATCCGGGATCAAATCCAATTGCTTTTTTATATGCTTCTACCGCCTCATAAGTTTGACCTGATTTTTCAAATGCTCGCCCAAGATTGACATAACCGATAGCAAAATTTGGGTTCAATTTAACTGCATGTTCAGAATAGATTATGGCTTTACGTATATCTTTCAACTCTGTGTATAGATAACCAAGATTTGTTCTTGCCTCTGCACAATACTGATTTAACTTGCAAGTCTTCAAGTAATATCTCTCAGCAGTATTATAATCTCTCTTGTTCAACGCAAGATTACCCAAAGCCAATATCAGAGCAGTATTATCTGGTGACAACTGCAATGCATGCTTCAATACCTTTTCAGCTGCACCAAGCTGCCTGGTATCAACCAGGAGCTGACCTAGGTTAAACAAAGTATCAATGTGATCGGGTGAAACAAGAAGAGTTTTATTGTATGCCAGAATTGCTTCGTCAAGCTTTCCAGCTTTACTAAGAAGCAACGCGGTATTAAACAAAGATCCCACATCATCTGAGCATTTTTCTGAAACTCTTAGGTAACAGCTAGATGCCTCGAGAAAAATCCCCTCTTCATGAAGCATTTTTCCGAGATTCAGCAACGCATCAACATAATCAGGTTTGAATTCAATGGCATTTCTAACCAGATCAATTCCATATTCAATATTCCCTCTTCTATACTCAACCACTCCCAATGCATGAAGTGCTCTCGGATAAAATTTGCAATCAGCCAAAATAGCTCTATAGAATTCAGCAGCCTCATCTAGCTTTCCAGCATGAACAAGCTCGGCAGCTTCGCTACACCGGCATTCAAGATCCTCATCCTGTTTTTGAGATAGCGGCATAACCTGTTGCTTGAAACCCAACTTATTAAATGCAATTTGCTCAAAGACTTTGGAAAGATGGTGCGTAAATGCAACTCCATCGCATAGAGGCGAGCTAAGCATTTTCTCTCTCAAACTAACCTTGAAATTTGAAAGCCTTTCAATATCGCCAGCCAGTTTTACAGCATAATAGCAATACTGCTCCATTGAATCAGCAATCAGTTCCTTCAGGTCCAATCTGGTTAGAATACTGGCGCCAACTCTTCCAGAATGACGGTTTCCACATAAGACAACAACCGGCACCCCCATATATAGTGCTTCACAGGTTGTAGTAGTACCATTATACGGGAATGGGTCGAGAGCGATATCAATCTGGTTATATGCTGCAAGATGATCAAAAATTGTTTCAGTTGCTGGAACACAGATGATTCGTTCAGCAGATATACCGTGATTAACAAATGCTTCTATAAAACTGCTGACAACTTTAGCATCAAGAAATGATTTTGACTTCATCAATAGTTTTGAATTTGACACCGTCAAAAGTATGCTGCTCCATAGTTCTAAAACTTGCGATGTAATTTTTGCCAGATTATTGAATGATCCAAAAGTTATATAACCTTTGCTAAGTAACGGAAGTTGGGCAACATCAGGAGAGTTATCCGGAGGAGAGTAACAGAGAAATCCATCGGTTAGTCGAATAAGGCATTCAGAATTTAGTAAGTCACTGTCACCAGTAGAATCTGCGATTGAATCAGTTATTCTATAATCCATCGCCGAAAGACCAGTTGTATCTGGGTATCCAAGCCAGGTAATCTGTATAGGTGCAGGACGCATTGAAAATAGAACTAGCCGGTTTCCGTCTGTATGACCTGACAGGTCGACAAGAATATCAATAGCATCGTCATGAATTATTTTCCACGCATCTCGATCTGAAATTCCGGCAATTAGCCGTGACTGCTTTGTCATAGAAAGAATCTGTTCAGTAACCTCATCTGAATCAGTGCTATTGTTATAACAGAATACCTCCAACTTCTTACGATCATATTCTGCTATAAATGGAATAAGAAAAAAACCGACTGGGTGTTTTCTGAAATCTGCGGAGACAAAACCAATCCTAATTTTTCCTGAATCATTATTGACAACCTTTTTGTCAAAATGTTCTTTAAAAGGGCGTCTCACATGAGAATCTGACCAACGCTGTGACTCATTAAAGATTTCATCTCGACTATACTCAGACAGATACTGCATGTTCATAAGGATATTACTGTGAATTTCTGCAAAGCATGGATTAACCCTCAATGCCTGCTTAAAGGAGGTAATCGCATCACAAACTCTGCCAGTTTCTAAATATACATTTCCTAAGCTAGTAAAGGCCACTGGATAATCAGGCTTCAACTTTACCGCTCTTTTAATATAGCTGATTGCCGAATCTGAATCTGACAACCTATAACTAAGAACCCCCA
Source organism: uncultured Geobacteraceae bacterium (assembly GCA_903958085.1). Classification (GTDB taxonomy): domain Bacteria; phylum Desulfobacterota; class Desulfuromonadia; order Geobacterales; family Pseudopelobacteraceae; genus JACRCG01. Next base: position 1,847 of record CAJBRY010000356.1, on the reverse strand, counting down.
TTCCATGAAGTGCCCTTGGACTATCAGGCTGTACTTTAAGGATTTCCTGATAAACTTTTAGAGCCTCATAATTTTCACCCTGGACAAAACAGATTTGAGCCTTTTTAAATTTGGCTTCAATATCAAGGTCAGATGCTGGATGAGCATGACTGAAGTCTCGCCATACCTTACAATAGGCTTCCTCAATAGAATCTGCAAACCTCTGGGCATCACAAAGAGGAGAAGAAATAAGCATATTTCTTAAATCAGAATGTAATGCAGAAAGTCGCCGAACATCTTTAGTGAGGGAAACAGACAAAGCCAGATAGTCATCAAGCGTATCTGCAACAAGTTCAGGCACACCCAAATTAGTGAGAATGCTAGCGCCAACCCTTGACGCATGGCGTTCTCCCCTTAAAGTAATAACCGGAACCCCCATAAATATGGCCTCAAAGGTTGTAGTGGTTCCATTATATGGGAATGGATCAAAAGCAATATCAATCTGGTTATAAGTGGCAAGGTGATCCGAGAATGATTCCTTTGCTGGAATGCACATTATGCGTTCATGATTAACATTGTGGGCAACGAAATAACTCGAGAATTGCTCCGCTAAAACTGGATCGCAGAAGGATTGGGATTTCAATAATAAACGGGAATTCGGAACTGCGATAAGTATTTTGCTCCAAATTGCAATAACCTCTGGAGTGATCTTTGCTGGATAATTAAAGCATCCAAAGGTAATAAAACTGTTGTGCAGAAACGGGGTTTGCTCCAAGTCAGGTGGATCTATTGGTGGGTGGTAGCAGAGAAAACAATCTGGTAAACGAACCAACTTTTCAGAATGTTGAGATTCACTCAATCCTGGAGGGTCAGCAATATAATCAGTAACTCGATAATCCATGGCTGCAATACCTGTGGTATTGGGATAACCAAGCCAGGTCATCTGAACTGGAGCAACACGATTTGAAAATATCGACAAACGGTTATCGGCAGCATGTCCAGAAAGATCTACAAGAATATCTATCTGGTGACTACGTATTACGGCAATTGCCTCTTCATCAGAAAGCGGACGGATATCATGCCAAAAATCAGAATATTCTTTAAATTGGTTCGTAACATTATCAGCAGTTAGCACGTTTGAATAGCAATGAATTTCAAAACGTTTGTGGTTATGAGCAGCCAATAGCGGCTCAATGAAAAGTGCAACTACATGTTTTCTAAAATCAGGAGATAAATAACCTATTCTAAGCTTTCCAGCCTTTCGAGTAGAAACTATAAATGGTTCTGTCATTAATCTTACATCATTTTCCCAAAATCGACTTTGTCTAAGGATTTCATTCTGACTAAATTCTGCAGCAAAATTCATGGCGTATAACATGTCAGAAAATGCGCCTTGACCACCACCTGCATTTATCGCCAATTTATGCCAATCTACAGCTTGAGTTGCCCTGCCAGATGCCCTCATAATGACTGCCATAACCTGCATACATTCAGCTGACAAAGGCAACAACTCAAGAGCTTTTCGAGCATAATCCTCGGCCGCAACATAATTTGCACTGATGTCATAAATCATTGCAAGACCTAATAATGCTTCCCCGCAATCGATTTGAATGGCCAGGGCAGCGCGAAATGCATTAACTGCCTCCTCAAAGCGAGACAACATCCTAAGGGCTTTACCCAAAGCTACATAAACTTCTGGATTCTGTAAGTATTCAATTGCCTTTTGGTAATAGTGAACAGCCTCTTCAAACTGTTGTTTTTGACAACATAAGTTTCCAAGCCCGAGAGAAACATGATATGTTTCAGGCTTAATAACCATGGCCCTATTGTAAGATTCCTCGGCTTCGGCAAATCGCCCCAATTCATTC
>CAJBRY010000355.1 GCA_903958085.1 uncultured Geobacteraceae bacterium | reverse complement strand
TGCTGGCTACAAAGGATACCTGGCTTGGAAAGCCAGAGGGTGGGTGGGCGGGGAGCAGGAATGCTATCCGGGAGATGGTTTGCTTCATAAACTCAGAGTATGAGAGCGCAATGAGGGAAACCAAGCAGCCTGGTAAAAGTACAAACTTAACTCCGAGCAACGATATAGAATGAAGGAATGACAAGTGAAGCCATGAGGAGCTTGCGAGGAATAGAGCGGAACCTGGAATGACTGAATGGATTAGCGGTTGCGGAGGGAGCTATGTGTAGTAACTTTTTTATGGATTTTTTATGCACAAAATTATGTCGCCATACTGGGTTAATCAAGAGGCATCAGACCGGAGGCTTACATTGCAATAGCCTGTTACCGCCTGGGGTTCTTTGTTTTAAGTCATTTTTCTTTTCAATTTGCTACACTGTTTCTGTCTGTCGTGCGTTATGGCAGGCATACTCTTTGGTTAGTTTTAGTTTGTGCGTTAGCTTTTTGAGCGACTTGCCAATGAGTATGACTGCGAAGGGTTGATGGGCTATTTTACTTTTGTTTTCATTAATTCCGTCAATGTAACTGAAAATGGCAATGCCGAGCCATGGCCTTGTTTGTATTTATCCAGTAATGTTATATCCCATTCCTGATTTATTAATTCTTTATCTGTAACCTCTTGGATTTTGTAAACTAAATAATAGTTCTGAGAAGGTTCAGTGGGATAGCCTTTATCAATTAAAGTTTGTTTTGAAAATACACGGGGTCCCGTTTCTGTTATTCTTAATAATCTGCCAGTTTTCGTCTCGTCAGTTGTATGCAATAATAGAAATTTAGCACCAGCTTCTCCAGGCCCTAATCTTAAAGAACCCCGACTGCTGTCGGTTCTGGCATTATATAATCCACTATTTATAATCCAATCGATATTTTCCTTTTTATAAAAACCAACAAGAATATATGTATCATCAGGAATCAAATTTCGATTTTCCCCATAGGTTTCAGGTAACGATTCGTTTACCTCATCTTCTTTTTGAGGCTTATTCCTATAAACATCATAAGTTCTGTACGCAATTTTTTCACGCTGAGAAGCTCTGTTTACAAAATGATTGATGACTTCCAGTATAAATTCTTTCAGTTCGCCTATTCCATCATCTGTTTTTGAAGGACGTACCGGGAAAGCGCCTAAACCAGGAATTATTTCATGAAATCCCTTTCTCATAATTGAAGTATCTCCAGGGTAAAGAACATACGCGCCACCTGTCCGGCGAATAGCATCTTTATATGCATGCATCTTCAGCAAATCTGCATTTTTGTAAATGCCTTTTCGGTTTTCATCTTTTTCTTTTTCTAAATCTTCTATAGTTTCCGTTTTCAATAAATCAGTAAGATTAGCAATCTTGTACTTTGCATCAAAATGAATATGAACAATAAGTTCCTGAAGTTCAGCATCCTTTTCTGATATACCAAAAGGCCAAAAAGATAAAGTATAATCTGGACGCATTGTTGTTGTCCAGCTGCCGGAAAAAGGATAATCGTGTTG
>CAJBRY010000354.1 GCA_903958085.1 uncultured Geobacteraceae bacterium | reverse complement strand
CTTCAACAATATGCTTACAGCTATTTTAGGCTCCACAGAACTGATGGCAATTCATATAAAAGAAAATTCTGCTGCAATGAAACTGCTTGATTCAATTCAAAAAGCTGCCAGCCGTTCAGCTGATTTGACCGGCCAACTCCTGGCTTTCTCAAGAAAAGGTAATAAAAAAACAGTCCTTATGCGTATTGATACATTGATCAATGAGGTCATCGTACTGCTTGAGCGAACTATTAATAAAAAAATTATTCTGGAGTCACATCATTCTGCAGAAAATACTTATGTAGACGGTGACCCGGCTCTATTGCAAAATGCTCTGCTCAATCTGGGTGTCAATGCCCGTGACGCCATGCATGAAGAGGGAACCATTACTTTTTCCACCACAAATGTCGTCCTTGATTCCGATTACTGCAACTCGTGCAACTTTAACATTACCCCCGGTGCATTTATTGAAATTTCTGTTTCTGACACCGGAATCGGTATGTCAAATGAGGTCATACAGCATGTGTTTGAACCGTTTTTTACTACCAAAGAAATCGGCAAAGGCACTGGTCTTGGCTTGGCTGCCGTCTACGGCACAGTCACGGACCATCATGGTTGCATCACTATCACCAGCCAGCCAGGCACCGGAACAACCTTTAAACTGTATTTGCCACTTTCAGAATCTGTAACGACTGATCATCAAAAGTTTGAAGAAATTGTTCGCGGAGCGGGCGGCGTACTGCTGGTTGATGATGAAGAAATACTTCGTGAAGTTGGACAGGCTCTTCTTGAAGACCTTGGTTATCGTGTATATCTCGCAGTGGATGGCGAAGAGGCTCTGGAGGTTTACGCTCGTGAAAAGAATAATATTTCTCTTGTTATTCTGGATATGCTAATGCCCAGAATGGGGGGGAAGGAAACACTTATTTATCTTAAAGAAAAATATCCTGATATCAGGGTTCTGATTTCGTCGGGATTCCACCAGGATGGTACTATTCAGGAACTCAAAGAAATAGGTGCAAAAGGATTTTTACAAAAACCTTATCTCCGTCAGGAACTCTGTAAAGCAATTTCAGATGCGATAAAATAGTTCTATATTCTTCGAGTAACTACAATCCATTTGCTTATTGTCTGTTTTGGCATACTATGTTTCCATTCTGAATAACCTGGAGGAATGATGGCAAAAGTTCTTATACCGCTTGCAGAGGGATTTGAAGAAGTTGAAGCCCTGACTGTAGTTGATGTTCTTCGCAGAGCGGAAATAGAGGTTGTTCTTGCCGGACTTGCAGATGGGCCTGTTAAAAGTGCCCGCAATGTAACAGTTATTCCCGATACAACCATTGATGCAGTCAATGTCGATGAGTTTGACATGATTGTCCTCCCTGGTGGCCAGCCAGGCACAGACAACCTGAATGCTGATCCGCGAATTCATTCATTGCTGAATCAATTTGCAGACAGCAACAAATTGATTGGAGCCATCTGCGCAGCTCCTATTGTACTTGCTGCAGCCGGATTGCTAAACGGTAAATGCGCGACAAGTTATCCAACCTACAGCAGCAAACTTACCGGAGCTGTTTACGATGACAAGCCGGTTGTCTGCGATGGCAATATCATCACCAGTAGAGGGCCGGGTACTTCCATGAGCTTTGGACTGGAAATTGCCGCTCGACTTGTAGGCAGTGAAGTTTCTGAGAATGTTTCAAAAGCCATGCTGGTGATGGATTCTTCGCGACAGGATGTATGGGATCAGAGACTATTTAACAGTACCATCCAGGCATTGGTTGGTGCTCTTGAAATGAAAGATACCTATACCCAGGGTCATGCAAAACGGGTAACGGAATTTTCACTCAGTATAGGAGCAAAGTTGAGACTCCCGGAAGCTGAACTGCGCGATCTTTACCTTGGAGCGATTCTGCACGATATCGGCAAAATCGGAACCGGAGAAGACGTGCTGAATAAGCCGGATGTTCTTAATCGCCGTGAGGAAACACTTGTTCGCGAACACCCGCTAAAGGGAACACTCTTTATTGTAGGTATAGAAAACCTGAGCCACATTGTCCCGGTAATTCTGCATCATCACGAGCACTGGGATGGCATGGGATACCCGGGACGTTTGAAGGGGGAACAGATTCCTCTACACGCAAGAATTGTTTCAGTAGCAGATGCGTATGATGCAATGATTTCGAACCGTTCCTACCGTGACGGCCTTGACAGAGAGGTTGCGGTAAAGGAACTTATCAAGAAAAAAGGTTCGCAATTTGACCCGTTTATAG
>CAJBRY010000353.1 GCA_903958085.1 uncultured Geobacteraceae bacterium | reverse complement strand
GTACAAGTGGAGCTTCTACTTTAGTAGGTAGCACATTGAATATTCCACAATATGCCGGAAGCAGAGGTTGTGCTTGATGTAGAAGTTATTGAGGTCAGTGATAAAAACGCTGAGAATGTCGGATTGTTGTTGAGCAATTATAACGTACAGGTGGGAGCTTTTTCGCCAAGCAATAATCTCCTTGCGACATCCTTGGCTGGGGCTACAACTGTTGCAACTACCGGTACGACTACAACAGCTGCTGCTACAGTAAACAATCTGGTGCAAGCCTTTACCATGAAAGGGTTTGGTGGTTATGTCACTGTGCCGAACGCTACCTATAATCTAGGGAAAACACTTGCCAAAGGTGAAGTGCTTTCAAACCCTAAAATCAGGGTAAAAAATAAGGAAAAGGCAAAGTTCAATGTAGGTACCAGAGTTCCAATTACGACAACAACCCTGAATGGAACGGTATCGCAGGTAAATGTTCAGTACGTTGATGTCGGTGTTAAAGTAAATGCTGAACCTACTATACAACTGAATAACGAAGTATCAATTAAATTGAATTTGGAGGTCAGCTCAATTCTGACCAAAGAAAAAGTTGGGGCAGACGGTTTGACTACCGTAGTTACAATCGGTACTAGAAATATTGATACGGTTCTAAGTCTTAAGGACAATGAAACAAGCATAATTGGCGGCCTAATACAAAAATCTGATAACAACGATAAAACCAAGCTGTATCTCTTGAGCGACATTCCTTTAATAGGGCCGATGTTTACTAATACGAATACGTCAAAAGACAAAACAGAGTTGATGCTGGCTATTACTCCTCGGTTAGTAAGGGGAATTCCGGTTCCGCTTCCAGGTCTTGCCTCATTCGGTTCCGGCAAAGAAGACCATCCAACCCTTATCAAGCCAATGTCTTCATTTGATCTTGAGCCGGTTTTTGAGGGAGAGGTGGAGTCTAAAGCTGTTGAAAGTAAGAGTACTCCTGCAGCTGCTCCTGCAAAAAAACAGGTTTTACCTGCTCCTGCTCCAGTTAATCCTGTTGCTACTGTTGCTACACCGGCACAGTCTGCAACCGCTCAGCCAGTTATAAAGCAATCTTTACCAAAACCAGTCCAGTCTCCAGCAAATATTACTCCAGTTGTTCCTGTAGCAGCTCCGCCAGCGGCTAAAGCCCCGCCGGCACCTCGATCCAGGTTGGAGATGAGTGCACCGCAGTCTGCTGCTGTTGGTGAACAATTCAGTCTGGATGTCAATATCAACGACGTAAAGGATCTTGTAAATGCACCTTTTGTGCTGACATTTGATCCAATATTTGTGGATTTTGTATCAGCTACTGAAGGCTCGTTTATGAAAAAGGATGGCAAGCCGACTTCATTCAGCAGCAAGACAGATTCCAATACCGGCATGATTACAATAAGTTTGGGGAGAACTGCAGGAAGTGGGGGAGTCTCCAGTGGTGGTGCGCTTGTAACTGCTACTTTCAGAGCCAAAAATCAGGGGCCGGCTACTTTTGCATTTAAAAATGTGGCATTTACATCTTCAGGCGGTTCTGCTGTAAATGTTCTCCCATTCAGTACGGCGGTTGATATCCGTTGATGAAAGTCCTGACGAATCAAAATGGTTTTACATACATCCTGGCTCTTACGATAATTATGATTATGGGGATCATGCTTGGCATGGTTGGGCAGTCATGGAAAACCATCAAACAGCGTGAACTTGAAGAGGAGATGATTTTTCGTGGGGATCAGGTAGCTGAACTTGTTTATCAGAGATTGCTTTGTAAGGGTTTTAAACCGGAATTAGTAAATCAGTATTTATTGACGATTAGTTCGCCAAATGGCACGGTGCTCGACGATCTGGTGATTGGTAAGGAAGAAAAATGTTTTAATGGATCCAATAAAAAACTTCGTCTCCGCTCCTCATCTGTTTTGGACCCGCTTACAAACAAGCAGTGGAAGATAGTTTCGCCTGTTGGAGATAATACGCGCTTCGCAGGTGTCAGGAGTGAGAGCACACTTGAGCCGTTTAGAAAGAGTTTTGCAGCTATTTATGATTCAAAGCTGCTTGACGAGAAAAAACAGTACAGTGAGTGGGCGTTTACCTGGGAATTGAAGCAGATTCAGCCTCAAAATCAGAATATGAATCCAAATCAAAATTTAAACCCGAATCCGTTTAATAAAATGGGTGGGTGAGATGTTGAAAATATTTAAAATGTGCAAAGGTCTTTCACTTGTTGAGTTAATTGTAACTATGACAATTCTCGCTATACTTGCTGCCGGAGTCATTCCTTTGACAAGAATGTCGGCACAGCGAACGAAAGAGATTGAGCTTCGCAGAAATCTTCGGGTGATAAGAACCGCAATTGACGATTATAAACGTAAATTCGACAAAATGCCTGAAGGACCTCTGAAAGCCGGAGCCGGATATCCTAAGGATTTGCAGACTTTACTTGACGGACATGATTTTGGCGATGCAAAAGCCGGGAAAATCAAATTTCTACGGCGTAAGATTTATGACCCTTTTCACCCGCCTGAAAGT
>CAJBRY010000352.1 GCA_903958085.1 uncultured Geobacteraceae bacterium | reverse complement strand
TCCAGCGATTATCCAGGACTATGAAAACGGTGAAGTTTTGATGGTGGCCTTTATGGATAAAAAAACGCTTGATTTGACTTTGAAAGATGGCAAAACGTGGTTTTTTAGCCGTACTCGAAATAAATATTGGATGAAGGGCGAAGAGTCCGGCAACACTCAGGATGTTATGGAAGTACTAACGGATTGCGATGCTGACACTGTTGTCATAAAAGTTAAGCAGAACGGTCCAGCGGCCTGTCACACCGGCAATCGAAGCTGTTTTTATGTTCGCTGGGAAAATGGTGAGTGGGTGGAGCATTCTAATCCACTTTTTGATCCAAATAAGGTATATAAAAAAGCGTAAACATTAAAAGAGGGAAATCATGTCAAATATCTTGAATTTCGGCATCCCCAAAGGAAGCCTTGAAGACGCCACAGTTGGACTTTTCAAAAAAGCTGGCTGGCAGATCAGCATTTCATCCCGCAGCTATTTTCCTGGCGTTGATGATACTGAGATAAACTGCAAGTTGATACGTCCGCAGGAAATGGCCCGATATGTAGAACGTCAGACAATTGATGCAGGTATTGCTGGGCGTGACTGGGTTCGTGAAAATGATTCCGATGTTATTGAAGTGTGTGAAATGGTGTATTCTAAAGTGTCCAGGCGTCCAGCTAGATGGGTGCTAGTGGTAAACGGAGATTCAAAGGTTCAGAAACCTGAAGACCTTAATGGCGCCACTATTTCAACCGAGTTGGTCGGGTTTACAAAGCGGTATTTTGCTGAACGCAATATCCCTGTGATTGTTGAGTTTTCCTGGGGGGCAACAGAGGCAAAAGTAGTTGACGGCCTCTGTGATGCAATTGTTGAAGTGACGGAGACCGGCTCAACGATCAAAGCCAACGGCCTTCGTATTGTTTGTGAGCTTATGGAGTCTGTGCCTGTTCTGGTAGCCAGTAAATCAGCCTGGGCAGATCCGTGGAAACGTGCAAAAATTGATCAGATAGCGACTCTTTTAAAGTCATCATTGGCGGCTGAGGGAATGGTCGGCCTTAAAATGAATGCTCCAGCGGACAAGGTTGATGCGATTACAAAACTACTCCCCAGCCTCAAAAATCCGACGGTTTCACACCTCTATAACTCCGACTGGCTTTCAATTGAGAGCATATTGTCCGAAAAAGAAGTACGCAAAATGGTGCCGGAACTTCTCAAGCTTGGAGCTGAAGGAATAATTGAGTACCCGCTGAACAAGATTATCTGATTTATGCGCAGTTATACGCATTGATACATTCAGATAAAAGACAATAAAAACAAGGCAGTTGGCAGTTGACAAAACATCTGTAACCCGCTAAGCTCTAATACAGTTTTAGCGGGTTTTCTATTTTTTATCCTGCTTATTTCCTGCTTATTTGCCAAAAGCAGGAACTCAAAAGGAGGCCACTATGCCAAAGATAAAGCTTACCAAATCAAAGATTGACAGTATCAAGAACACTGAAAAGGGACAGGTGATTTACTGGGACACTGAGACACCCGGCTTTGGTCTTGTTGTTGGTTTGAGAGCAAAAGCCTTTTGTATCCAGATTGATGTTAAAGACGCTTCCAAGCCAAAGGGGCACAGGACAGTTAAGAGAACTCTGGGAAGGTACGGCACAGAGTTGACGCTTGAACAGGCAAAGGAACGTTTGTCTGGATACGTTGACCGGGACACAGGTGACGTGGTTATGGGAGAACGCCTGAAGTTAAAGCAGGATATTGCTGTAACTCCGGCAAAGGGCAAGGACAAGACCCTTAAAGCTCTGATTGACGAATATTATCGACTAACTAAACGTCGTGACGGCAAAGACCGTAAGCCTGGAACGGCAGCGCAATATACAGCCCTTGTTCAGCGTCATTATTCCGGATGGATGGATTTACTGTTACCAGAAATAGCAACCATTACGCCAGATGTTGTCCTTGAAAAATATCGCGAAAATGAATGCGAGTTCGGCAAGGCCACCTCGCGGAATAGTTCATCGGTTTTGATTTCTGTGTTAAAATATGGCAGTGCTACCTATCCAAAAGCCCTGACAGCTAATCCTATGGCGATTCTATCAAATCCATATTTGTGTGTCCGTCAGGCAAAACTAGCTCGTCACGAATGTTTGATTTATGATCCAGCAAAGAAGCGTAATGACTTCCCAGGCTTCTTTAATGGTATTCAGTCATGTACTGACATTGTAAGGGATGGATTCCTGTTCACCTTATACACTGGCATGAGGCGATCCGAAGTAGAAAAACTTCTATGGTCAAACATTGATATGGATCACAAAGAGCTTTTAGTGTGCGACACAAAGAATAGGCAAAACCTTCATATTCCGCTTAATCGTCAGGCAATGGACGTGCTGACTCGCAGAAATGCCGTAACAGCCAGTGATTTCATATTTTCTCAAGCGCGTTCTGGTGGCAAAAACCGAACCGGACATATTCAGCTTAACTCCCTGACACTCAAGAGCAAGACCGGGCTTGATTTGACTGTACATGCTTTGCGCCGGACATTTGAAAATATTGGCAGGAATAAGCTCAAGCGACATGCTGACACGTCAAAGCTGACGAACCATATTGACAGCTCTGTAGAGGGTAAACACTATGATGAGGTAGTCATTGCCGACTTGAGGGAAACTAGCCAGATGATAGGTGACACTATCGAAAGGTACATGAAAGAGACCACAAGCAACGTTATTCAATTTCCAGGATCACAGGCGGCATAATATGGAAACAAAAAAAAAGCGCGGCAGACCGGCAACAGGAAGAAACCAAGCCAGAAAGCATTTAGATTATCAGATTGCATATTGTTATGATTCATTACGTACCCAAGGGATTCCAGAAGAGGCGGCAATAGAAGAGTTAATGCGCCAAAAATGGCAGGTCATTCCCGGACCTTTGAAGCCGATTACATTGGGAGAAGAGAGTATAAGAGCAGCAATCAAGGAATCAAGAAGCTCCATGATGACTATAGATACATTTACTATTCATCACGGCTACCAATACATCCATTTTGGGGAAAGCTTTTTGAACGTGATAAATTAACAGGGAAAGTCAGTCCTGTGTCTACAAATCGCTTGTTAATTGATTTTGTCAAAAACTGTAGTTCGATAAGAGTTAGAAAAAAACTACCACATACTTCAAAAAGACAAGCAATCAATTAACGACTAATTTAAATACCCTTATTTTAATCTTAATCCTTCGTACCCTGTATTCAGATTTCACAATACAGAAGGTTCGGAGGTTTTTTTATGTCCAACATTCCCACTGCAACTCCTGAAAAGAAGCACATAACCGAAACAGAGGCCGCCGAACTCTACAGCCTTTCTGTTCACTGGTTCCGTCGTAAAAGATGGGAAGGAGGCGGACCGGCATTTCGTAAAGTAGGCAATCGCTGCTATTACACCCGTGCGGAACTTGATCGCTACTTCACCGCCTGTACTCACAAGAACACTTCCGAGTATCAAACCCGACGCCCGGCAGAAGCCCTTGAAAAGATAAAAGCAACAAGGGAGGTGGCAGCGTGAACCAAATCGTCACCATCCAACACCGTGAAGCAGTAACCACAAGCCTGAAAGTAGCAGAGATTTTCAGCAAACGGCACAAGGCTGTTTTGAAGGCAATAGAAAATCTGATTGATGATCTACCCGAAAAAGATCGGCACAATTTTAGGCCGATCTTTGTTGATGATTCCTATTGCAGAAAGCAGCCAGCTTACAAGATGAATCGGACTGGCTTCAGTCTTTTGGCGATGGGATTCACCGGAAAGAAGCCCCTTGAGTTTAAGCTGAAGTTTCTTCAGGCATTCAATTTAATGGAAACTGCATTATCTCAACGTCGCAACCTAGCCTGGCAAGAAGAGCGGAATAATGGCAAGACGGTTCGTCGAATTGAGACAGATACCATCGCCAACTTTGTGGAATACGCTACTGCACAAGGCAGCCAGAACGCCACGAAGTATTATATGTCAATCACATCTATGACGCATAAGGCGCTATCCCTTGTAAAACAATCTGGCACTCAATCATTCCGTAACCTTCTCGATTCCATGCAACTCTCATGTCTCACCGTTGCAGAATATATCGTCCATGATGTCCTAGAGGATGGAATGAACGCTGGGCTCCACTACAAGGACATTTATCTCCTGGCTCGCGAGAGCGTCGAGAAATACGCCAATACGTTGCCAAGGCATCGACGGTTAATGGCCGTATAGCATTATCACCTTGCAGGTCAACACCTGCAACTAGGCAAGGGATAGGTTCTCGGATAGCTTCTGGGGCTGACAAAGCGGGATGCTCCACCTGCCTTCCCTTGCTCAAAATGGAGCGCCACCACATCGTAGGAGCACGATCATGTCAATCACACAATCAGAAACAACTCAAAACACGTCAGTGGGCTTTACTTCAAACAACAAACCATTCTTTTTTAGAATTGAAGCAGGTCCATTGCTGGACTTTGCTACTGATCCAGAGGGCGCGAATGTGACCCTTCTTCGTTTTGCAAAAGATTTGTTAAAGGGGCACTCAGACATTCCTTTTATCCAGTGCGTTATCGATGAGGCCCAAGGCTACATTGATAAAAAAAGAGAGGCTGGCAGATTGGGAGGTTTGGCAAGGTCTAGCAGTGCTAGAGCAGCGCCATAGCAACGCTCTAGCAAACCCTGGCACACCCCTAGCCAGTAACAGTAGCAGTTGACGTGGTAAGAAATTTGTGGACACATTTTTAAGAGCGGGTATTAGTACCCCTCAACGGAGGTGTTCATGTCAAC
>CAJBRY010000351.1 GCA_903958085.1 uncultured Geobacteraceae bacterium | reverse complement strand
TCACCCGATTATTCCCCGTTACATTCAATTTCATAGATTATTCAGTACCCTTCTCATTTGCGCTGAAGTTTTAGCATGTTCTTTTGCTATCGCAATTAGGTTTGGATAGTTTAATGCATCTTCCCGTAAGACAAGAATAATTGACTCGATCAGCGAAAAATTGTTTGCATCTATTGCCAGAGAAATACAATTTTTAACCCATTCATTTTTTATTTCATGGTTTGTAGGCCAGTTACTTACTATTTTATAAAGTACGAAGTCCGCGAAGGGTAAATCGTCATTTATTTTCGGCAACCAAGCCTGTAAAATATCATTTAATTGTAGTGGAATAGGTAAGTCACCTATTGCTATGAGCAGTGCATCTTCCCAATTCGTTATAACAGTGAGGTCTCGAGGATTAATCTCTGCCAGGGCTTTTGCTAGACCGCCACCCAAGGGACCAGCCAACTTGTTAAGTGCATTCCTATAATCACTCGCACCGCATGTTGTGCAATAAAGTTTCAGGCACCATTTTTTGTAACGCGCTCTTCTGATGATGTTGATAAACAAGTTTGGCTGGTTAGTTGCTTTGCTTGGTAAGCGACACCAATATTGGCCGGAAGAGTAAATTGGCTCATTGGTTTGTTTTTCTTTGTGAAACGGTGGCTTAGGTATCCCAATTATTTTTTGAGATTCACTGTCTTCACCATATCTGCGAAATCCGTTATACAGCAATTCCTCTTGTGCTTTCTTTAAGGATTTAAATTCCATCATATCAAAAACACCAGATCCATCATGTATAAAATATATGGTACATGCCTCATTTTGACCCTTGTCTATCAATGCCCAGTTCTGTTGCAGCATTCCAACAACCTTAAACCAATAGTCTCTGCTTTTTATATCCATAGTATAGTACCTGATCTTGTTAATAAGTATTTTGCAAGCGGCAATGGCCAATATTTTCACATGGACATGTGTTAACGTGCGGTACCTACTTAGGTTGAAACGTCTCGGTGTATTGGCCATTTCTTTTTTTAGTTAAAGGACTCAAAAATCCTTTATATGTTGTCCAGGAAGGTTTGCCCATTTGTTGTTTCATAGTTTCTTTCCATTGTTTTAAATTCATTTCTACACAATACTTCTGCTCTCCTTCTTTCAGAAGATTGAATCTTACCTTGGAACCGGGAATCTGCGCAAGTTGATCCATATCTGATTCGTATTGCCATGGCTTCCACCCATATCCTGTCCAAATAACATCGATCATCATCGTAGGTACATTCTCAACAAGAATGAATCTTCCTGACGGAGCGAATCCATCTGTATTGCTTTGCGTAGAATAGACATAGTGAAACAATGCATAGGAATCCTTATAAATGAGTTCATTCTCTTCTGTCTCTGTTGGTCGCGACAATTTAATAAATTTATCCCATACGTCCCGATATTTGTGTGAAAACAAATTGACAAAAAATGACCGCATTTCTTTAGTTTCGCCATACTTGCGCCACTGACCTTTAGCTATGTAAAAGTAATTCAACGGATGTATGTTCCGAACAAAACGCTTTATCATTTCCTGCTTGGAATAGTTTAGATAATTTATATTACCATCCTTGACGTTATATATATGTGCGACATGATAGCCATACGAATTGATTGTTCCTGATCTTCTATTCGTAATTGAAGGACCGGGGCTTGAAAAAAAGTGAGTAGGAATATCATTAATAAGTTTATTAAACCTATCGTTTGGATTAAATTTATAACCATGGAATATCAAGAAGTGAATCCACCATGCAGGGAAATTGTCCGACGCTTTGAATCCCACTCCCTCATTGGTGGAATAAATTGTTTCATCGATACCTCTTCTGAATCGCACAGTTTCTCCCATTTTACGGAGAATATATGTGGCATCATTTGAGTTTAGATATAGAACCAAACCTTTATGGAATGCGGCAACACCTTCCTCGGGTAAGAGGTTTGGGGTAACGTGCTGCTCCACAAACTCGGCCAATGTACTGCTAAACTGCTGGGGGCATTGATGCATATCAGACATTATATAATTACCACCTTTCTTTAATTATTTTCCAAATGACAGCCTTTATGTCATTCTCTAATTTCCAGCATAGACATTTACTTTCCATGCTTTTACGATTTGATTCCTAATCTTTCCTTCACAAAATTCTTCACCCAATCCTCCAACGGCTTCTGATCCATTGTTGGTTGAACCTTTGCAACTTCGTTCTGCAGCCAGTTACGGCTTTTCGATACAACGCCATTCCACTCATCCCTTCTTTCTCCATACTTCAATTCTAGAATTGTAAGAACAATGGCTGTAGCCAATATTACCATGCGATCTGGATGGTTTTTCATATCTATCTTATCAGTGATAGCCT
>CAJBRY010000350.1 GCA_903958085.1 uncultured Geobacteraceae bacterium | reverse complement strand
TTGACGATTAGGAATGGTTCAGCAGTTGACCCTCCTGTTGTTTATAAGGATGGGATTGTCGTTCAGTATGTTGATCGTTTCACTGGCAGAGATTTATATATAACTGAAATAGAAGGCCAGTATGGGATGGCCTTTACATCTTGTACGAAGGTAAGGGTTTACGACACAGACGTTTATAGATACGGGCTTTTCGGAGTATCTCTTCTCACAAACAACGAAGATATTTGGTTTGAGCGCGTAACAACTGATACTGCCGTAGGGACTTTGGCAGGAAACACTTATGGTTTTCATCAAGGCGGGGGTGGTGCTTGGGATCAGGATGCTGCTGATAGAACCTTCCAAGTAAAGCGCGTTACATATAAGGATTGCACAGCAAAGAATGTTCCACTATGGGCAGGGTTCGATTCACATGGGGGTGAAGATATAAATTATGATGGTTGCAGAACCATAGATGCTAGGAAGGCGTTTGATTTAGGGTATGTATCCGTATCCGAAACCCCAAGTCAAGGTCTAAAAAACATCCAGATTGTTAATGCAAACGCAAAATCAACATTGGGAGCATCCGGTTATTCTGGGATCGTAGCTACCCACTTTGACGGATTGATAGCGAAGGGTAATGTTTTTGATGGTTTCCTTAACGCCATTACAATAAACAACGCTCGTAATTGGGTTGTTCAAGGGAATTTACTTAAAAATTCAATATATAACGGGATAGTGATTGGCGCAGGGTCAAGAAACGGAACCCTGACGAATAATATCCTTATTGACACAAAAGCAGACAGCGCGGCAACGCATAGCCGATGTATCTCAATCTTAAGCGGCGCATGGGATACTTGGATTGACGGGAATATAATTCAAAGGACAGCCCTTAATGGGACTGTTGGCGCGGTTACTGACCCCATCAATTACTATGGCATTAATATGGCGAAGACCTATCATTACACACGGATAGGAAAGAACAGCGTTTCCGCTTATAGCGCAAAATATCTTTCAGATGTTCACGACCCTGTGCTTCATACGTCTATCCCTTCTGATTCAAGTGACCAAGTATGGGCGAAAAATGGCGACACCGTGACAAACGCAAATGATTCTCCGGCATGGGTATGCACTAATGCGGCCACGGAAGTATTGTATTATGACTCCAATGTAGCGACAGATACCACAGTAGATGGAACAGCAGGGGCAACGTATGTGACCCTTGATGCAGCTAGCATAACTGCGCTTTCGATTAATAATTGGCCGGATGGTGCTGGTATTGTAATTGCTGGAGCTGGAACAGGCGGCGCGAATCTTACGACGTCTGTGGTTTGGGTTGATACTGACAACAATCGGCTATACTTGAAGAATGCCGTTATAACATCCGTTACCTCAGCGGCTACAACTTATATTTCAGCAACTTGGACAACAGTACCTTAAAAGGAGGACACAATGGCAACACAAGATTTCAAAGGAACAATAGGAAACGTAAAGCCACTTAGCGACTCAGACCAACGAGTTTCCTTAACTGGTGCTGGAAGTGGCAGTAGTGGAATCATGGTGGATGATTCGGCAAATATAAAATTTGGAGCATCAGGTAGCTTCGCTTTAATTGTTAAATGTGCCTTGCCTGATTGGACACCAGCAGGGTCTGCTTATTTACTCTATAAATATTGGTCGAATGGAATTATTCTTGAACCACTGAGTAATGGAAAAATTCAATTACGATTATTTGGAGCTACCGCAACGCGAACAGTTAATAGTGGCACATCTCCTGGTTTTGTTGATGGGTCAGAACCAGAAATAACGGCAGTTGTCACGGTTGGAGCAACCAACACCACAATAGACTTTTATTTTGATGGAGTTCCTTTTGGCGCTCAACAGACAGTGGTTAATGCAGGTTCTTGTGACGATACACGAGCTTTACACATTTTAGGTTCATCATCAGGACATAGAATCGAAGGCAAAGTCCATCATGTATATATTTTGAATTTTGCTCCTACTCCTCAAGAAGTGCTTGATATAAACAAATACGGAATCCCGCTTAAATGGATTGATCCAACGGGAGCATCCCCTGCAAGCCAAATAGCGCAAACAAGCGGGACTTTAGTTGTCGGAAAAGAGTACATGATTGATGATTGGATCACAGACGATGATTTCACTAATGTTGGCGGCGCTAATGTTGATGGAACTCGTTTTGTTGCCACCGGGACAACACCGACCAAATGGACAAATAGTTCATCCTTGCGAAGAATTGGAGCAACATTATATCTGCCAAGCAGGGCATGGCAACCAGACAGGCCGATTGATTGCAGTGGAAACGCCCTTGTTGCTACCTATCCTTCAGTTGGCTGGGGTTTAACGCAGCCATTCTCTTATGCCACCCTTCAAGCTGCTGCGAATAATGCAGGGGCGGGGGGGTTGACGATACCCGTTCCTGTGGGTGGGCTTTATAGGACAAATGCAGACCCATCGGTTATCTGTGTAAGAACGGCATAAATACTATTAGGAGGACTCAAGTTGAATGGACAAACAGACTCTGATGTGGATACTTGGTGGATTGGTCGCAATAGCACTGCTCCTGATAGGATGGTTGAAGCTCGATCAGAAGTCTGTCAACAAAGACCTTTGGGATAGAGCAAACTACCACGGTCATACGATAGAATGTGATTCAAACGATTGTAAAGGCGCGG
>CAJBRY010000349.1 GCA_903958085.1 uncultured Geobacteraceae bacterium | reverse complement strand
CTTACCACTCTCCTCTACTGCTTTTCTAACATTTTCATAAAGGGTTTTGCATTTTGCACAGCCGGTTCCCAGAACTTCGATTTTCATGGTTGGTTCTCCTAGAGTTGTTTTTCTTCTGCTTCGATAAGCAGCTTGATTTCTTTTGAACAGCATCTGCCACGCGGTGAAAGCTCACGGCATTTCCCGACAGTACAAGCACCGGTCATATGTCGGACATCATCCAAATTTCGAGCGCCCTGTTCTATTGCTTCAAGAATTTCGGCATTATTAACATTGCTACACCAACAAACAGTTTCAGTGAGAGGTGCGTCCAATATTCTTTCTGAAGAGAAGTTTTCCGTTTTCATATAGACTCGGTGCAACTGCATGAACAACAGCAGTCAAGACCTTTTGCCTTGTTGAGCGACTCCTTTCCTTCGCGGTAGGTGAACCAGGCAATGCCAAGTGCACCAAGTGAATCGATAAGACCGAAACCGGTTATTGTATAGGCAAGACTCGACAGTAGCAGGGTGATGGAGAGATAAACGCATGCCTGCGCGCAGGCAGCATCAGCGAGCATTGCCCTGGAATTCAAGACAGTGCCGATCTTCCGCTTTTGCCGGATCAGGTACCACATGAAGAGGATTGAGATGGTCGAAATGATAACCCCTGCAAGTGTTGTTTCCGGTTTCTTCCCGACCAAGATGTTATTGATTGCGGTAATAATCAGGATCAAAGTCAGCGCATAAAAGGCCCCGCCGGTTGTTTTCAATGCCCGCTGTTCAAAATCGTCACGAGACTCTCCACCATTACCGTTGATCCTTTTCACCAGATGCCAGATGCCGACTGCTGAAATCACCTCAATAAACGAATCAAGACCGAAACCAAAAAGGGATAAGGTCTCATCGGCAACTCCGAACCAGACAGATATCACCCCTTCGAGGATGTTGTAAAAGATGGTGAACAGAGCCAAAGAGGTGGCTTGTGCATAAAGTCTTTGATTCATCTTATTGCTCCGATTAAGATAATAGACTGGCAGTTATAAAATTGCATTGAAGAGATAGCCAACAATTACGATTGCTGCTGCGACGATACTGAAAAAAGTTATCAGCAAAGGTTTCTTCAGGACATTACTGAGAATAATCGCTTCAGGAAGTGACAGCGCAGTAACCGCCATCATAAAAGCCAGGACAGTCCCGATGGCCATTCCTTTCTCCATTAAAGCGTGGACAATAGGGATTACTCCAGCGGCGTTTGAATACAGCGGAACTCCAAGTGCCACTGCGATCGGAACAGCAAAGGGATTGCCAGGTCCAGCCCAGCGCACCAGAAAATCCTGCGGTACATAGCCGTGTATGAAGGCACCCAGTCCAACTCCAACTACCACATAGGGCCAAATCTTCTTCAGCAAATCAAGAGTATAGTCTCTGGCATAGTCAAGTTTCTCCTGGAAGTTCATTACAGTGATCTCGGCGGTGCCAACCTGCATCTCCCAGACATAATCCTGGACATACTTCTCCATCTTCAGTTTGCCAATAACAATGCCCGCAACAATCGCCACTATCAATCCAGTGCCAATATAGATAAGAGCTATCTTCCAGCCGAACAGCCCCCAGAGCATAATTAGTGCAACTTCGTTGACCATTGGTGAAGAGACCAGAAATGAAAAGGTCACCCCCAGAGGCACCCCAGACTCAACAAATCCAATGAAGAGAGGTACGGCAGAACATGAGCAGAACGGAGTGACAATTCCTAGTAATGCAGCCAGAATATTACCGACGTACGTTCGCTTGTGCGAGAGCATACGCTTGGTCTTTTCCGGTGGAAATGATGTGCGGATAACAGCCACAACATAGATTATTGTTGTCAGTAGCAGAAATATTTTGAGAGTATCGTATATGAAAAAATTAAGTGCTTCACCAGAACTGGAACCGGGTATTCCTAAAGATAGGCAAAATATTGTTTTTGAGCGTTTTGTGCAG